>JAAUTM010000391.1 GCA_012031455.1 Phycisphaerales bacterium | reverse complement strand
CCCACAGTTGGCTCAACCGTTTCCGACGTATCCTGATCCGCTGGGAGAAAGATGATCTCTACTATCAAGGTATGCTCCAATTCGCCTGCGGTATCATCGCCTATCAACAATCATCGGTTTTCGGATAGGCTCTAAGTCGAGTGTACCTGCGGATGGCGGAAGTACCTTTGAAAAACTGATAAACCGATTCCACCTTGAGCTGTGAAATCGGATCATATTGCACATGAATGATCTTCTTTCCTGTTGCGGTGGGAACTTCACTGGTTTCCATGTATTCAAGTCGCATCCCGGGCAGGCCACCTGTCATGAGGTTGCCATGCAGGACCGGCTGGTCATTCCCGGTACAGTGCAGAGCAACTTCCTGATTGGGATTTAATGCTTGAGATGAAAGGTATGAAGGAACCTCGTACCCCGATGGGTGAATAAGCAATTGACGAAGTCTGTTATCCACCAAATCAAAAGAAATATTCAGTCCATACCCCTCAAGTTTAATCTTTTTGGAATTTTGCATCATACGAGGTATTCTTTGGTGTATATGGGAAAAGCCTGGCAACGCCTCAGTTATTGTCAAGATATTGCGACTTCTACCACATCAAGCTAGCCCTGAATCTTTATTGGCATGAAACCCGACCGTTTTGTCAACATTAAAAAAAATAAATACTTTCCCGATCAGAGCTCCGAATTGTGAGCCCGTACTATAACATGATCAGTTGCATAGGTAAAACAAACGGCAAGCGGATTCAGAAGGTCTTTCGATCCCGAATCGGATATCTCAGGTGCATGTTCAACGTACCGTCATCCTGAGAACACGGGACAATGCAAACCCTCTGGATTAAGCTGAAAATTGGAAAGTTCAAGCAAAAGCCTGCCCCCAGAGACTTTGTCCCTTGCGTGGCGGCAGGGCATCGTTGCATTCCTATCTTTTCAGCGTATCTACGGGTCGGATAATCACAGCCAAGTGGATGGGCGACACCAACTTCACTATTTTGATTTACATAGCAAATCGATTATAATGAAATCTAATCTAGTATTTCTGTCTTGAACATTTTCATCATCCTTTCTGGAGAATCCGGTGACACGCAGAGCCTTGCTAATCGGATGTTTGTTTGGTCTTTTCATCGCCGGGAGCGCCCACTTTAATGATGCCGTTGTGAATCAGACCCGACTGGCAGGCACGTTATTGCCTGTGATTGTTTTCGGCAGCATTGTTTTGCTTACCTTGTTTTTGATACCTTGGCGCTTGGGGCTGGGTTTGCGTAACATGGTCCCCTCTGAAATAGCCGTCATCGCCATGATGGGCCTGGCAGTATGCAGTTGGGCTGGGCCAAGCTACAACCGTTATTTCACAAGCATGATGGTCATGCCCTCGCACCTGTACCCGACACGTCCAAGTTGGCAGGCGGCGGAAGTGATGTCCTACGTGCCCGGTGGCTCGGCACTGCTTGGCGAAGGACATCTGCAAAACATTCCTGCGTTGGCAGGCAAACTGTTGTCGGCAGCGAATGAGCCTACGGCATTGCCCGCCCAGGCCCTTGGCAATCATCTCTGGCAACAATGGGATCAAGGGCAGCGTGATTTAATTCTGAAGATCGCACGAGAGCAGCGCATCACGCCGCAGGATTGCAGAGCTTTGGTGAAACAGTTCAACAGCGTGTTACGTCAACCTGCGTTTGCCGCCCAGCTACAAAACGATCCTGTTTTTGAATCGATGCTTTCAGTTCCTTCACCCCTAGCACAAATGTATCCGGAAGAATCGCACATCATTGTTGCGCGTACGCTTATGGTGCAATTATTCCCGGAGCATGTACTGCCGCCGCCTGCGGGGGATGGCGTGTTGCTATTGGGGGGTCGAAGTCAGCCGGGGGTGACGGATTGGGCGATTCAGGGCGTGGCACCCCATGCTTCTGCGGGTGCCCGGGCGTGGGATATACCTTGGAGCGCCTGGTGGCCAACGATTCGCCTATGGGTGGGGTTAGCGGTGTTGTTTGGATTGGCGAGTCTGTGCATGTTACTGATCGTGTATCCGCAATGGTCGGATCGTGAATTACTTCCGTTTCCGATCGCACGGTTTGCGGAGGACCTGATCGCCCGCCAACCCGGAGGGCGCTGGCCGGAGGTTGCCAGTTCACGATTATTCTGGCTGGCCATAGGCCTGATGTTTCTGTTGCACTTGATCAATGGCATCAAAGCCTGGTATCCGGGATTTCTGTTGTCCATCCCACTGCAATTTGATTTCACAGCCTTGCATGTGCTTTTCCCCAACATGGCGCGGGCGGAAACATCGCAGGGACTTTTCAAACCAATCTTTGTACCCAGTGTAATTGCGTTCGCCTTTTTTCTGACCCGTGAAGTTTCATTCTCCGTGGGCATTGCGTTGCCCCTATGGGTGATATTTTCCAGTGTGTTGATTGGGCAGGGCGTGACCATGCAGGGACGCTTGACGGACACCGGCCAGTTGAACCTGTCGCTGGCGGGTGCGTGTCTGGGCATAGTGCTCATTACGTTGTACGCCGGTCGCAGACATTACTGGGAGGTCACCCGTGGTACATTGGGCGCATCGGTCGCAACTGGCATGCCGCGCTACTGCATCTGGGCGGCTCGGCTGCTGGTGCTATTGATCGCCTTGTCGGTGATCTGGCTTACACAGGCCGGGCTGGATTGGACGCTCGCACTGCCGCTGGTATTGCTGATGCTGGCGGACTATCTGGCGATCGCACGGGTGAATGCGGAAACGGGCGCTTTTGTCATTCAGCCGCGCTGGCTGAGCGTGGCGGTGCTCACCGTGTTGCTGGGGATTGAGTCCGTCGGGCCGACAGCTTACCTGATCATGGCCGTCGCTGCGTGCTGATGCAACTGGACCTGCGCTCCGTGGTCAGCGGTATGTTTATCAATGCCCTGCGTCTGGGTGATCGAGGCGGCCAGATACCCATACCGCGCATCGGCCTGGTGCTCCCCGTCATGTTTGTGATGGGCGGAGCCGTGGCCCTATTCGTGTTGCTGACCCTCCAACATCAGCATGGGCTTAGACCCTATCCGAAAACTCTTGATTCTGCCGATAGAGGTCATGGCAATTCCGCCTGTGCAGGGAGGCACCATGGCCAAGTCGCGTTTTATCGTTTCCGATGAATTGTGGGAGAAGTTCC
>JAAUTM010000390.1 GCA_012031455.1 Phycisphaerales bacterium | reverse complement strand
GATCGCCTGTTGCATCCAGTTGGAATTGTTTCCCCCGCTTGGCCCCTGTATCACCGGCTGAGCGTTTTGTTTGCACCAGCCGGTCGGGTCGGTATAGATCAAAGGATTGTTACTGACATAGCGATACAGGTTCCCCTGATCGTCGCCGGGCCAGCCCAGCGGGTCTTCGCTGATGAATCGGCCGATCGTCGGAGCATACCAACGGGCACGATGGTAGTTCAGCCCGGTGTGGCTGTCCCTGCTTTCCCCCGTGTAACCCCAACTATAAGTAACCCCGGGAATAGCCTGTTCACCGACTGTGCCGCCTCCCGCGTAACCGGCAATGCCGACCGATAGGCCGATGGTCACACTTCCGGAGGTGGGCGGATTGCCGGCGGTCGTCTGGCTTACCAGGTTCCCGTAACTATCAAACACCCCGTGCCAGGCGTGGCGACCCATACTATCCAGAATGTCCGTCACCGTCCCCTGATTGTCTGTCAAAGCCCAGTAAGTCGCACTGATGGTCACATCGCTGGGGAGCGAGCCGGGGGCGGGTTCATAGTGATCGCCAGCCAGGGCCTGACCGAAGGGGCCGGGGGTGTGAAGGTAGCGATCCTGAAGTTTGGGGATACTTCCGGAGCCGGGCCGGGGGCGTTGATGGCGGAGAGTGATGAGGGTTGGTTCGTGGCACTGGCCGTGCGAATACTCCGGGCACTGGCACTTGCCCCATCCCCATCCGCCAGCGTCATGACCACCTTATCACTCATGCGATCCCACAGGTAAAGTTGCGAGGAGAGTCCACCTGCCGTAGTCGGCCCGTTGCTGTCAAGCGTTCGGCTGACCAGGCGGTTGTTGCTATCATAGAGGTAATCCAACTGTTTCGTGATCGTCGTGCTGCTGGGAGTATCATAATCGCGGACCTGCACCAGACGCTGATACAATCAAACATATCATGATACGGAACTCGATCTACTTGACGAACTGTGATCTAATAATCTTGCCATTGGTCGGGTCCACATCCACCTCATGGCCATCCCAATTGTAAGCTCTGAGTATTTCACCTAAAGATCGTATATTGGTATAAGGATGGCTTGGGACTTTGCCATCCTCAGCTAGTATCTTGCGAAATATCGGATTATCCATTGGCGACTGGCGCGGTTCGATCTTCCATAGCAATTCGCATTCACTGTTCACTCCGTACACGTTGTCACTCTGGTATTCTTTCACATTGGAATCCAACATGATAATAATGACGGAACCGATAAGAATAATCCTCTCTATCGGCCCCGGAAACACAACAGAATGCCCATAGGGACCTCTAAGTACATTTCCCTGAATTGTATAATCATCAATATACATCGTATGGCATCGCAATCCGGTTTATCTTGGAGCCGGGAAGATTGCTGAAGCATAATTATTGAAAAATCATTCGATTCCTCATAACAACACGCAAGGAACCGAAATCTGGAATCGACCGGGAATGAATCTCGACACACGCATGCAATTCTAAAGGTATGGTTGTATCCTCACGTTGTCGGCTTGTTCGTTCGATTGGCTGGCATGTTGGTGCGCGGCGGACGGGGTGGGGTGAAATGCAATTTAGGTATTGAACCATTGAAACGCAAGGCATCACAAACGCGCTCCACCACCTGTTTTTCTTTTTCAGGGGTCAATGGGAACTCATCGCCGTCCTCGGTCCGCCGACCACGCAGATAGTCCGCTTGGATCCATGTGAGGCCGTCCGCTGTGCACTCACACCATACTGATATATATATATTGCATTCACGATATAGTAGTTCATCCCTGTGTGGACGCTCAACAACCCATCCATCATCTGACGTTACGCATCTACTATTAAGCATATGTCTTAGCATATTATAATATCCTACTATATCTGTTATATATGATGCTTAATATTTCATCGTCCGCACTGGCTCTGGTACAAGCGGATATCTCGGATCAATAGAATGCTCAATCAGGTTCACTCTTGTTCTGGAAACCGGATCGGTCAGGATTACTCTCTCTGTAGTCAAGTAGATACTGGTTGGCGATGGATTGATCAGAATAGCCTCTGCATCACCTCGGATGGCATTTGCATATCGGGCAGATATCGATTTCCATATAGCATCCGCTTGTACATCTGTAAAAGCAGGTCTTTCGTATAAATACAACCCATCCAACATTCTACCTCCCGGTGTCATTTCCAGCGTCGTTTTGCCGGTAAGCTTGGCATACGCTTCAGCCAGGGAACGGGCAGTGATATCACCAGAACGTCCTGAATACAACAAGGCACTATCATTCAGTGTATTGACGTTCAGGCGAGGTATTAACGACTCCACGTTCGCCGGGGTAATCGGCCCCTTAATCATCGATGATGCAAGTAATTCCGAATTAAGTTTCTGGTAAACAATCGGATTCACCGGACTAGGCCCAATCGTCGCATTGAGCGTCAGTTCATTACGCAGGCCCTGAGCCGTGTTGAGCGTGAACTGGGCAGTTGCATCAGGCCTTTCGCTGCCCCGTACCCCACCAGATTACCAGCACCACCCAAAAACGTCGCATCTTTCAATTCCGAGAGACTGAACCGACCTGCCGAGGCTTGGGTTATCAAGTTCTCGGTGAATCCGAAGGCTGCTCCGCTGCCAACGACCGATGATAGCACTGATTACGCAATGGGGAGATCGCCGCATCCCAACCCTCCGCCCAAAGGTCATTGTCGCCAATCCCGCCCAAACATCGCCCAGCCCTGAGCCTGTGAAGCGTTATGTTGAACTTTCATAGGCATACATCCGTTCTGGGGTAATATCCAGTGTGGGAGCGTGAGCCACCGAACCTCCCAACAATGCATTGAATATATTGCCTGTGGTATCAAACCCCCAATTCAACGCGGCTGACCCAAAATAGCCAATCCCTGAAGCGGCATTGTTTATGCCAGACTGATACGTATTCGCCAGTTCGTTGCCGAACATCCCCAACCATCCCCCGGAACCACCGGAATTACCGCTTGGCCCCTGTATCACCGGCTGGGCGTTTTGCTTGCACCAGCCGGTCGGGTCGGTATAGATCAAAGGATTGTTACTGACATAGCGATACAGGTTCCCTGATCGTCGCCGGGCCAGCCCAGCGGGTCGTTCGCTGATGAATCGGCCGATCGTCGGAGCATGACC
>JAAUTM010000389.1 GCA_012031455.1 Phycisphaerales bacterium | reverse complement strand
CATCACCGCTCTTGGGTGCATCGACCGCTGGCGCCACTGCCGGTGGGGTCGGCTGCCTGATCCGGGCTGTATTTATCCAAATGACTTACCGGCGAAGCACTGGCGGTGGATTGCACAGCCTGCTGAGTAACGGAGGTTCCCAGATAAGCTTCACGAACATCCGGAGGCAGAGGCTTGGCGTGTATGCCTTGTGCGTGCTTGGCAACATCAAAGATTCCCTGCACGGACCAGGTGGGTCTGCGTTTGGGGGCAATGAGCAGGTTGGCGTGAACGACCACGCGGTCGGGGTGATCTTCGAGCAGCACGAGCGAGCCGGTGGCTTTCCAGGGTTCGATGAATTGACCATCACTGATCAGCCCTGCGTCATAGCCAACCATGTAACGGGCTTCCAATCGCTCGGCATCCAGCACATCTCCCAAACGGGTGCCTTCGGGAATCTGAATCCAGAGTCGTTCCATGGCGTGGTCGCGACGGTTGGCGAATGTTTCCTTACGCTTATCCCATTCCGCCAGCGATGTGAAATGCGTGAAGACCAATAGCTGATCGGAGCCGCGCACAAATGCAAATCGGCCAGCCTGCCAGCGGGGCATGGTGTCTTCGCGCACCATGCGGGCGTTGGGAACCCACTCCAATTCGGTGCGGAACACAGCGGATGTTGCCCGTTCATCCGGGGCAGGGTTAAAACCGGCATCGATGCCGCATCCCGTGAGGGAAACCAGCAGCAAGCCAAGTGCGAGCAGGGATGAAGGGATCAGAGCGGACCCCGGTGGTCGATGAAACATCATGGATATCCTCACAAGTTGGGAACCAAGGATTCGTGCATCATAGGTACGTCAGCTGACCAAAGAATGATCGGCTGCACAACATTTATCGGCCCGATGCTGCTGAAGTTTTATTGAAATGGTTACGATGAAGATATGGCCGTGGTGAATACTCAGCCTCAATTGCTTGTCTTTTCGGATGATTGGGGTCGTCACCCCTCCAGTTGCCAGCATCTGGTGCGCCACCTCTTGCCGCGTTACCGGGTGACCTGGGTGAACACCATCGGCATGCGCAGCCCCAGCCTGTCATGGGATGATTTGGGCAAAATATACCGACGTTTGCGAGACTGGGGGCAGGGTACGCAGGCAATGACATTACCTGCGAATTTGCAGGTGATATCCCCACGCATGTGGCCGGGGTTTCGCACTTCCTGGCAACGAAAATTCAACGCACGAAGCATGACCCGCGCCATTGAATCAGCCTTGGGGCATGAGGGTTTGTCGGAGGTGGTGGCCGTCACGACCCTGCCCATCGTGGCCGACCTGGTGGGGCGGTTGCCGGTGCGACAATGGGTGTATTACTGCGTGGATGATTTTTCAGTTTGGCCGGGGATCGATGGCACAGTGATGGACCGCATGGAGTGGGAACTGGTGTCCCGTGTGGATCAGTTGCTGGCAGTATCGACGACGTTGCAAAAGCGACTGGCGACCATGGGCCGAAGTGCATCCTTGCTCACCCATGGCATCGACCTTGAACACTGGGCAGCCAAGTCCTTGCCATCGCTACAAACCATAGCATCAGCACATCCCTCAAAGCCGTCACAATCGTTACAACCGCTACAACCACTACAACCCGCACAGTCGACACAACCGCTACAACACACACAGCCGATACCAACCACGCAACCTTCACAACCCTCAATAACCACACCGTCGCTACAACCTTCACCACCGGTACAAAAATCACCACCGGTACAACCCGCCCAGACAGATCACCTCGCGCCATGCTTTGATGACAAAAATTTGCCGATGTGGTGTCGAGGACTTGAGCGTCCGATTCTCTTATTCTGGGGACTCATTGATCCCCGGTTGGAAATAGGCTGGTGTCAGGTGCTTGCACGTGAAATCGGGGGGACACTGATCCTTGCCGGTCCCAGTCAGGCACCCCCATCGGCACTGCTTCAACTTGCCGAGTCTCACGCCAACCAAAACTCATTTCCGGGTGGTTCGAGTCCAGATATCAGCGCCAGGCAGGAAGATATAGGCAGGAAAAAACCAGCACGAGTGCTGATGCCCGGTGCGGTTAAATATGAGGATTTGCCAGCGCTGGCGCACTGGGCGGATGTACTGGTGATGCCGTATGCCGACCTGCCGGTGACCCGCGCCATGCAGCCGCTCAAGTTCAAGGAATATCTGGCAGCAGGGTACCCCGATGCAGGCAAACCGGTCGTCGCACGGGCATTACCAGCCTTGGAGCCATGGGCCGATGCAGCCGACCTCGTTACGGATGAAGTGACCCTGGTGCAGCGGATCAAGCAGCGTCGGCGGGAGGGATTGCCCCCAAGCCAGCGACAGGCCCGATTGCGACTGGCGGAGGAAACCTGGGCACAAAAGGCATTGCAACTGGAGGCAAGCTGGTTGCAAGACCTAAAATTGCAATCGGGGATGACCGAGGGAGAGAACAAGGGACGATGATTTTGGCCACCAATACCACCCAGCCGATCCAAGGCCTCGATGGCCAGACCTGGCCAGAGCCACCCGAACCTGATGCGGGCAAGGCGGTGGTGCTGCAGACTCGTGTCGTCAGTGAAACCGGTGGCGGGCCTGATAAAACCATTCTGCTTTCAGCTTCGTATCTCGCCGACACGCCATACTGGCTGGCTGCTGCATACATGTACCCGCAAGGTGATGTTGGCTTTGAATCCATTCGTAAACGGGCAGCCGCGGTATCGGTGTCCGCTCATTGGTATCCCGGATAAAGGCCCGCTGGATCGTGCCGTATTGCGTCAGCTTTATCAGGTCTGCCGAATGTACAACGTCCGTGTCTGGCACGCCCATGATTACAAATCCAATCTCTTTGGCATCACCCTCCGACCTTTCTGGAATATGAAACTGGTGACGACGCTGCATGGCTGGGTGAAACAGACCACGCGCACACCGCTTTACTACACGGTGGATCGCTGGTGCCTGCCTTATTACCACCATGTCATTGCGGTGTCGGATGACCTGCTCGCCGAGGCCCAGCGATTGGGCGTTGCTGAAAACCGCACCAACTTTGCTGCTCAACGGGGTGGATGAAAAGGTCTTCCAGCGTCGCCACCCTGCGGAAGAATCCGAATTGAGGAAGCGATTGGCTGTACCATCGGGTCGGCTGGTGATCGGCGGCATGGGCAG
>JAAUTM010000388.1 GCA_012031455.1 Phycisphaerales bacterium | reverse complement strand
CCGCCAGGTTGAGGTTGGTTCGCCATTCCTTGATCGCAACAACATCACCCGCTGAGTTGTTACCACCGCGCTGACTTCCCTGATCCGCGCCCTCTGCCTTGGCTAAGGTGTCTGCCACCCGTCCTGCCAATGTCTTGCGCAGGCTCAAAATCGCCCATCGCCGTTGCAGTTCCTCCACTTCGCTTTGTGAATTTAAGGCACTGAACATGCTCTGGGCCGCAATCCCAGCAAGGGCCACCCCGGCTATCAATACCAGCACCAAAGCCATGAGCAGCACAAACCCCCGCCGGTTTTGCCTCGGGTATGCATCCCTTATCATCGCCATGTTCACCGGGTGTTTCATTGAATCTTGAGTGTCCGTTCATATTGCGGATTGGTCGTCGTTTGGGTCCACACCCGCAATTGCCAGAGGTATCTTTTTGAACTATCCAAATTGGCTGCTGGATCATTGTCCTGGTCTGCTGCTTCTCCGGCCGTCAACAAATCCGCTGCATTGCCACCGGCTGGCCCAGTGTTGCCACCGGCTGCCCCCGTCCCAGTTGGTGTGGTTTCCCTGAGCACCACGGCAAACCGCTGGAGCCCGTTGCAAATCATGTCCCGTTCCACCGCCTGATTGGTTCTCACATCCAGGGCCTTCTGCTCGCGGATCACATGCTTTCGCCCATCGATCTCCACCAGTTCGTACCGCACCCGCACCGGCCGATGGGTTACCTGTCGCTCATTGCCCTGCAATGCCTGATACCCGATCAGTTCCAGTTCATTGCCCGACAACCGCACCAGCCGAACCATCTGCGCCAGCTCATCCCGAAGCAGTCTCGCCCATGCGTCCAGTTCCGTTTCACTAACCAAGGGCGCCTTGATCGTCAGGTCCACCGGCGAAACCTTGATGGAACTTGGCCTTGCCAATTGACTGATCACCGCCAGCACCCCGACCATCAGCATCGTCGCCAGCGCTGAAGCCATCAACAGTTCCACCAATGTGAAACCTCGATGCCCATTCTGTGAGTTGCGTGCGCTCATCGCCCATTGCTCCGCAAGCCCCGCAATCGCTGTTGCAACCGCAATTCCCGTTCCCTTTGCTTATCCAGCTCCTGCTGCTTTCGTTGGGCTTCGTAGGCTGGATCGGGCAGCACTAAATCCACCGCCACCAGCGGCTGGTTGGCATCCTCCCCTGTTCGCCCGGTTTCCAAGCCCGGCTGCAGGCGCACCTGCAACTGCACTACCCGCGCCCCCAACTGCTGAGCCTCCGAGTTAGCAACAACATGCGTTTCCCAGATCATCGCTGGGGTAGTGTCCAACTGTCCGCGAGCCTCCACCGGTACGCCCTGCTTGACCGCCCACCATCCGGTGAGCAGTTCATCAGCCGCCTGCACCGCTGTCTGCTGCTGCATTGCCAAAGCCAATTGACGGGTGTGCCGCGCCCTGGCCAGCACGATGCCCACCAAAATCGTGCCCAATATCACGATCGCTGCCACCACTTCAACGAGCGTCAGAACCGGCCCGTTTCCAGCATGGCAAAACAAATTGTTGACCTGGTTTTCATCTTGCAAAAAAGTCACCTGCCCCGTCATTCCCGCAAACACGATCCACACACCATCGCCCGTCAGCAAAGCTTCTTCATCCTGCGCTGCCTTGGCCTGATCATCCGCAGGCCAGGCCAGTCGCAGTGCAAACGTTTGGCTATGGCCCTTGCTTGAGTAAGCAACATCCACACTTCCGCTGCTCACCGGCGTGGCCCGCCGTGTTCCCTGCTCATCCTGCAACCACGCTGCTTCATTCGGCACGATCATTCGTTCCAGGCGTACTCCGCCCCGTCCACCGCCACCACCTAAATCCACCGTATGCCCGGGCCTATCCTTGCCTGTGGCATCCACACTGATCCGCCGCATGAAACCTTGATCCAGATCAATCTGCAACCGTGTCACTTCACCCAGCCGGGCCGCTCCCAACCGGGTCATGCGTTCCATCTGCACGACCTGTTGCAAAGCACCTTTGCGGTTGGTACGCCGGGCATCATCCGCCAGCGACCAGGCAGCCACCCCCGCCAGCAGCCCCAGCAGCAGCACCACGGCCATGACCTCGATGAAAGTAAATGCCCGCTGCATTAATTTTCCTTGACAGTGGTTTCCAGTTGGTAGCTATAGATATCCGCATTGATGCCCTCGCCTCCCGGTTGGCCGTCGGCCCCGAAAGTGAACACTTCAAAAGGTTCGGTCTGGCCCGGGCTGTTGTATTCGTAAGGTCGGCCCCAGGGGTCGTTCATATTTTTGAGATTGAGCTTGCTCAAACCCTCTTCATTGCTGGGGTACCGGCTGTGGTTGAGGTAATGCAGCTCAATGGCGTTCAAGATCGTGGAAATGTCCGACTTGGCGCGGTTGACCTTGGCGGTGTCCACATTTCCCGCCACCCGCAGCGCCACCGCCCCGGCCAGCAGCCCGATGATCACCACCACCACCATCACTTCAATGAATGAAAAACCACCTCTTCGCCAGGTATGCTTGATATTCTGTCTTTGTTTATTCGAATTCATTTGATTTCTCCTGTTCTTCTCTGCGTTCTCGGCATTTTCGGCGGCAAAAAATCCTCTGTGGTGAAATAACTCACAACACATCCCCTGCATCCAAAATCGGCAAAATCGTGGCGAAGGCGAAAAACCCCACCCGATCGCCAGCAAATCATCATCACCGGTTCGAGCAAGGCCGTAAGCCTGCTGGAGGTGATTTCCACCTGCGTGTCGTAGTCCGTTGCCAGATTTTCCAGCATGGTTTCCAGTTTCCCCGAGGCCTGCCCCACTGCGAACACCTGAATCACCAAGGGCGGAAATGCATCGGTCTCTTCCAGTGCCGGTGCAATGTCCCGCCCTGCCAGCACCGCCTGCTCGCAGGCCACCAGTGCCTCCCGTAATACCGTGTTGTGCACCGTCCGCTGGGAGATGCGTACGGCCTTGATGAACGGCAAATCGCTTTTCAAAAGTGTCGCCATCACCATCGACATGCGGGCAATCGCCTGCTTGCGAATCAGGTCCCCGATGATTGGCAGCTTGAGCTGCATCCGATCCCACCACCTGCGCACCTTGGGTTTGCGAATCGCCCACTGCGCCCCGATCACCAATCCGATCAACCCCAAAAGCACCGCCCACCACCAGCCCACCAGAAAATCGCTCAT
>JAAUTM010000387.1 GCA_012031455.1 Phycisphaerales bacterium | reverse complement strand
CGCCCGGGGATGTTTGCACGCACCATCGGTACGGCTGCAACCGTGGATGATGCGGTCGCCAACAATGATTACATTGAAATTTCGGTCAGTCCCGATGTCAATTACGCTCTGAATCTGACCGGCGTCAGTTTTGATTCACTCCTCCAGTTCTCCCAGAACGGCACGATGACCAGCACGATTCAATTGCGCTCCAGCGTGGATGGATTTTCTTCATCGCTTGGAGATCTCACACGCTCGCTGACCAGTGCCTATGGCGCGGGGGTGGATGCCGGGACCCCTTGGAATTACGACATGCTGACGCTGGGATCGGGCTTTGACAATCTGACCGGGCCGGTGCAGTTCCGTCTTTACTTTGCGGACAACATCGATCTGGAAAGTGCTGTGATACGTCTGGACAACATTCAAATTCACGGCAGTACTGCATTGATCCCCGAACCGGCAAGTCTGGTGTTGTTGGCGATGGGGTCACTGCTCACTCTGTCGCGTCGGCGTGGCTGATCAAGCGAGTTTCTATTAACCAGTGATACATAACAAAGGAGGATTTCGAGATGATTCAAATTAGGAACAGGTCTGTGCTTTCAGTGGGCGCTTTGATGATGGCGTTTTCGCCTTGGATGGTAGCGGTGGATGCCGTTGATGCATCGCCGATAGTTGCCACCTATCAGGAAGGGGTCGGTGGTTACGCCATGGCCGGGGCTGGTATTCGTGATGGCACCAGCACACTGATCAACTGGGGTACTAATGAAGGGTATGTGGTCGGTTGGACAGCCGCAGGTACAGTTCTTCGGGCTGTTTTTGATTGGACGCTCACGGGCATCCCGGATAACGCCATCGTCACGGATGTCACGATCAACTATTCCAAAGGGACTGATAGCACATCAATCAATGCTAGCGCTAATTTGTATCTGCATAGTTTGACAGCAGCATTTACCGAGGGCACCAGCACTGGCAATGCACCAGACAATGTGCCCGGTTTTGCAGTGAACTGGATCAACCGTATCGAAGCCGGCGCTAATGATGTGCCCTGGACGACACCGGGTGGTGATTTCGCCCCGGCCGTTTTGGCACAGGTGGCCACCAATCCAACCACCATCACTGCATTTAGTTTCAGCGGTTCAGGCGCAGCCAACCCATTGGTGGCAGCGGTGCAGGCTGCGATTACAAATCAAACGAGTTTCAGCTATCTGCTCAAATCGGATGAAACACTGGGTGGTTCCCGTGTCGTGTTTCAGATTCGCAGCGATAACTACATGCCTTCGATCAATGATCGTCCGCAGTTGAGCGTGACTTACATCATTCCCGAACCGGCTAGCCTGGCGCTATTGGGCATGGCAGGCGTGCTCATGCTCTCCGCACGAAGGCAGCGGAATTGACCGATACAAATGGCGATGGGGCTGCTAAACCGGCCTCATCGTATTGCGTGCTTTACTCATGGATGGTGAGCGGGGAGTGCAAGGAGTCTTCCATATGTGCAAAACACTTCGCCCCGGTTTCACACTCATCGAACTGCTGGTGGTCATCAGCATCATCGCTCTGCTGATTGCGCTGCTTTTGCCAGCGCTGGGGGCAGCCCGGGAAGCGGCGGCCACCTCGGCATGTCTCTCCAACCAGAAACAGATTCATGTTGGTTTGCTGACCTATGCCGCCGACCACTCCGATTTTGCCCCCCCGGCGATGCCTCCACCGGAACCGGTTACGAAACATGGGCCACCATTCTGGTACACAAAGGCTACCTTACCTATCAGACGATTCCCTATGATTCCAGCACCGAAAGCGCGCTGTTCAACGCATCACGCTCGAGCAACAAGGGTGTTTTTCGCTGCCCCTCCGACAACGGCGAACGCCTGAAATTGGATTGGAGCGATTACGGCCGCAACAACTGGTTTGGTGATCCCTTTAATCCGCTTTCCGACCGGGTGCTCAGGGTCAAGTCACCATGGTACCTTCGCGCGATATTTGATACTTCCTACGGCGTCAACGGTTCGTATGGCGACTCCGCAAGCTGGAACTGGCATGATCGGTATTTCTTCCGCAACCACCGGCTGTGGGATAACAGTCCCCAGTACGTCAACGCTCGTACCCTGCCCAAGTATCAAAATCTGAAGCGACCCGGAAAGTTCGCCTGCTTTACGATGGCGTGTACCTCTTCGATCAGGACCCCCGGCAAGATCGCCGGTCGCCACGGAGGCAACGGCCTTTACACCAATGTGCTGGCAGCCGATGGCCATGCGGAAACTGTCAATCGAGCTGTGCAAATCCCCACTACGGGTGGCGGGTTTGATAATCTGAATACCCTGCGTGGGTTCACGAAATTTGAATGGCGGCTGGATCAGTGACTTTTCCGTTGAATTCGCACTATCATCACTGGATATCAATCATGATGATTTTTGCAGCAAGGTGTCCTGCCGAGTCGTCTTGTATTGATATGAAGGACAGACAAACAAATCGTTTATTAACGATGGTCAAACCAACAAACAAGAGTGAACTTTGCCGACGTATTTGCGAAAACCGAGTTTGAAAGACATCGCCCATTCAGCCGGGGTGTCGGTACCGACGGTGAGCCGTATCCTCAATAACCGCAGCGATGGATTTTCCGTTCGACCGGAGGTGCGTGAGAGGGTGTGCAAAGCTGCGATGGAGTTATCGTATCGGCCTCACTTGATGGCTCAATCGCTGCGCAAGAACAGCATGGGGATTGTGGGTCTGCTGGGCATTCACATGCCAGTGATTCTGCCCGAGGATGCCATCCGGGGCATGGTGGATGTTTTTGAAGCACACAGTGTGAAACTATCAACTTATTTTTCGCCTTCCATTGAGGCCTCACATGATCTGCCTCCCTGGCGAATTGACGGGGCGATTGTGGCGAGTGTATTGAGCATGGAAGACCTGCGACCCTTGGAAAGGGCAAGATTGCCTTATGTGAGCATCAACGGCTGGTCAGGGCCGCGCGGGGGATCGGTAAATTATGATGATGCCGACGGCACGCGACAGGCCTTGTCGCATCTGGTGGCATTGGGGCATCGTCGCATTGCTTACGCCAACGCCCGTGGTCCATGGCGGACGCATCCCTCGGTACAGGCCCGTCATCATGCCTATGTGCGGTTTTTAAAAGAGGCGGGGCTTGAGCCGGTGCCTGGTCACGACCAGCCCTGGACTGAGGAAGAGG
>JAAUTM010000386.1 GCA_012031455.1 Phycisphaerales bacterium | reverse complement strand
CCTGCAACTGCGTGAATTGCTGCCCCTCCGCTGGCAGGTGCCAGGGCAAGCGGGTCCGCATCCGTGCCTGCCCTGCGGTCCAGGCGGTCAACCTCTGATTCCATTCAATTTGCCCCGCTGTGGTGTTGGTTGCGGGTTCCAGCCACAGCCCCGAAGCATCTCCGTTTCCCAAACCCTGCGCACTGAGCTCCAGCGCACGGTCCATCTGGGTCGCCGCGCTTGCAAAGCTATGCCGGTCCATGCGGGCCGTCAGCCGATCAATACCCATCTCCTCTGCTGCCAACGGGGTGTAACCCTGAGCCTGCAAATGAGCATTCTCTACCATCCCCGGCACAGCTCCCGCCCGTTGCAGCAGTGCCGTCGTCGGCTGAAGCACCCCCGCAAAATCCACGTACCCCGGCACACCCAGCCCCAATACCAAACCCTTGACCTGCTCCAGCAAACCATTGTCCGTCAGGTAATCTGTAATCGCGGCATCCATCTCCGCATAACCCTGCGGATCCAGCACTTCATCCAAAGACAGCTCCAGCCCGCACAGATTTGCATGCGGCACCAGCCGAAGCTCCCGGTAATGCTCCGCCCATGCACATGTATCCGCCTGGGAGGTGTTGTAAACCACCAGCCAGCGTGCAGGGTCATTGAGCGCCGAACCTGAAACCATTTTTCGCACCGGGCCGATGTAATTTTCTTCGATGCGCCAGTCATTAAGGTGATACTCGCCGGTCAGCTCATAATCTTTGTAAAAACCGCCCAGTCGCAACTCAGCGATTTCCAGTTCAGGCGGATAGGTGTTCAGTTCGCAGCGCAGCACCCCGTTGATCCACAACCTAAGCACACCGGTGTTGCTGTTTGCACCCACTTCAATGCAGTGCCATGCAATCGCCCATGGCAGGTCGGCCACCTGCGCGTCACCCGATGGCAGGCGCAGCGTAATCTGGCGAGCCTGCGGGTTGGCATCCAAACTAAAACGTGGCAGGCCATCACTCCCCAGGCCGCGAAGGAACACCACCTGACCCTCGCCACCACTGACCATACGCAACATCACCCTGCTGTGCAGCGTCACCGGCCTTGCCGCCCACGCATGACCCACCCAAGTACCCTCACTTCCCCGATTGAGCAATACTTTCACGCCTTGGTTGATCCTGCCTTTTCGGTCCAGTTCCGCAAAACGTGCATCTTCTGTTTGTGTCAATTGCACACTCATAGCCCTTGCACTCCCAGTTGGTAACGCAAAGCAATGTCATGGAGTGACAAGGCCACCCCGTACACTGCTGCCAATGCGATTTGACCTTTCCAGTTACGACTTGTGCTGGTCCAGTTGCCGATGCAAAACGCCTGTCCGCTGGTTTTGGGTCGTGGCTTGGACAAAATGCCCGATGCGTGCAACGTGCCGTTGACGTAAATCGCAGCTTGTCCGCTGCTCTCGTTCCAGGTCCCTGCGTAATGCACCCACGATCCCACCGGCGGGGTGAAGCCTGATGATGTCAATGCACTGGCACCCCCCGTGAGCAGGTTCAAGCGCAGCGGTGCCGTCACCATGCGCAGTCCCAATCCAAAGGGGTTGCTCCCGTAATTGGCGCCGACAATGTCCACGATGCTCACCGGTGTTACCTTGGCTCTGGCCCAAGCTTCCAGTGTGAATGACCCCGTGTTGTTGATCGCAGCATGAACCCCGCAGTTCACCCGTGCATTTCCGTGAGCGCCAAAATCCAGCCCCACCACCTTCCGCCGACCAAGCACCACCTCCGCGTCGTAAGCCGTCGCGTTTTCCGCCGTCCCATGCCTCCCCGCGCCGCTCAAGTCCTCCCAATGCGTACCACTGCCCGGCGCAAGCCATACCCCAACGGCTGGTCCGCCAGCATCGCCCCCAACAACCCCCGATAAAGCGTCGGCCCATACTCCAACTCGCTCCAATTCGGCACCGAAAATCAATGTGTTTCCTGACTGCCATGCCATAACCTCCGCGCTCTGTGCCTGCGGTTCCATCACCCGTGACCCGTGACCAGTCACCCATCCACTGATTGATCCTGGCTACCTTCTGCGCATACACCTGCCCATCACACCCGCAACATGCTTTCAAACCGCCGATCCAGCACCCCGGTAATCACGCCCCCTGCCAGCGTTACTTCCGCCAGCTTGATGTGCAAGGCCACCGGCCAACCCTCCGTCGATTCACCACCCCGATCTTGGCCGCACCGCTCTCATTCTCCAGCCAGATATAAGCCGATGCGTTGTTGTAAATCGCCAGCGCAACGCTCCCTCCTTCATGCACCAGCACCACCCCATCCACCGCGCCCTGCCGGGGGCCACATACACACTGGTCAACAAATCCGCATCCCGGTCCACCCGAAAAGCACCTGCCGATGCCTGCGCCAGTTGATGCAGGCTGCTGATCAGCCATTGGTAATAAGGCTGCAAGCCCTGAGGCGGATACTCCATCCCCGTCACCGCATGTCGCTCACCCACCAACGCCTGAATTTCATCAAGCTCCATATCCCGGTAACCCATGGCTGTGGCTCCTGTCCGCAATCACCAGCACCTCTGAACATCCTCCATCCCACCACTTCAACCGCAGCTATGCCGCCAAATCCGAAATTCGAATCACCCTCACCCCGGCTGGCTTACTTTGATCACCACCCATACCACCACCTGTGCCATCTCCGTACTCACAGTTCCGCTGACATTGCGCACCAGGTCCACCGTCAGCACATCCCCCGGTTCCACGTTTTGCGTCCCATCGCTTTTCACCACCGCTGCGGTGCCATGCCCCTGAGCTGTGCTGCGAAATCCTGCCCCAGCCGCGCTGGTCAATTGCGCCGCCGTGGTCGTGAGTGTCACCCCATTAACCTTCACCGTCGCACTCACCCCATCGCTTCCCACCGTCGATTGCAGGTTGTTCGCACACGACAGCATGACTCCGCTCACCGTGCCCGCGACCTGCACCACCCCCATGAGCCGATCCGCTAACGTGGCCGTGAACAAACCCTGATGGGCATACTGCACCGTCGTGACCCCCAGCATGTGAAACCGCTGCCCGTCGTAGCGCTGCGTCAGCCAGCCGCCAGCCGGGTCAGGTGCCACCACCAGGTTGTCCACCAGCAGGTTGGGCAGACCCATCACCAAGGCAATGCCTGCCTGCGGGTCATCGCTTTCATTGATCAGCATCAGCCCAGT
>JAAUTM010000385.1 GCA_012031455.1 Phycisphaerales bacterium | reverse complement strand
CTGCCCCCGTACTCCCCCTGACCAGCAGCAACGTTAGCTGGCGTTAATCCCATGCCCCATGTTTGGTATTTAGGAGCATGTGGGACATGTACAAACACTTCCGTAACGTAACCAGCGACGTGGAAGGTTTGTAGATTACCCTCTCGACTTGAAAAAATCAGGCAGGCTTGCTAGCTCGCAACGAAGCATTTCGACGCTAATCAGATATTGTGCTCTTTATGATTTAATTAAGCGCATCATTATTATCCACATGGGCTTACATTTTTGAGCCCCTATGTTTTCCGCATGAATGGGAATGCGATTACGAGTTTTATTGAAAATCGTGCTTGACACGACTACTTAAAAGACTCCAATGTGGAAAACATTTCGCAAGTCATTTCCTAACTGATTCTTAATGTCGTGGTCAGGAAAGAGTTAGAGCGGATAATGATCTGTCGGAATCCCACATGAAGGGGCATTGTGCGCTGAGAGGACTCGAAAAGACACATCACCAACTCATCCCTTTCTCACTACCCAAATGCGGAAATTGACCTAGAATTGAATTATGCCCACTGCTGCCACCCAATTGACGATCACCGTGAACGGTGAAACAAAGACTTTTGCCCTGCCCATGACGGTGGAAGCACTGATCCAGCAACTGGGAATGGGTGGCCGAGCGGTGGCGGTGGAGGTCAATCGTGAGCTGGTACCACGCAAAGCCCATGCAGCGACGCTGCTCAAGGAAGGTGACCAGTTGGAAATCGTCACGCTGGTCGGCGGGGGTTGACACTTCTCTCCAGCACCTGTGCTGCAGTAACACGCACCATCTCTGACTCGTTGACATCCCGGGCAATGGTCCGAATGCGATCGAGCAAGGGAATCTGTATATCCGCCGCTGGCTCCAAGTCCCGGGACAAGAGGTTTCCGGCCACGATCAGCGCATTGCGCTTAAACTGGTCCAGCTTGATGCGCTTGAGCGCCGAGTTCACCAGTGTCTTTTGACGTGCTGCTTCATCCCAACCCAGCACCTCCAGCACAGGCAAACTATTGCCGGGGGTGTTTCGTTGGTATTTGGGGTGCATCGTGCCCGGCCTGTCTGCACGATCATTGAACGGACATACTTCCTGGCAGACATCGCAACCAGCCAGCCAATCTCCCATCAGGGGATGCAAACCCGGATCGATCGTGTCACGGTGTTCGATGGTGAGGTAGCTGATGCACCGGCTGGCATCAATGCGGTAGGGTTCCAGGCATTGGGTCGGGCAAGCTTCGATGCAACGGGTGCAACTCCCACAGTGGTCGCTGTGAGTGATACCCAGGTCCTGGGCACTGGCCAGGGGCAGCGTGGTGATAATTTCCCCGAGTAAAAAATAGGAACCCACTTGCGGGTTGAATGAGCATGGTGTTTTTGCCCACCCAGCCCAAGCCCCGCCCGCAAAAGCATGTTCACGCTGAGTCGTTGGAGCGTGTCCACGCAACTGCGGTAAGTGTGATCGGGGTAGTAGCCACGCAAGGCATCCGCCAGTTGATGCAGACGCTTCTTGATGATCCAGTGATAATCCCCCGCTCCATGCATAGCGTGCGATTCGGCCCTGTGCCTGATCGAGTTTCTGCGCATGTGGCCCAGCCTCGTGCCCCGCCTCATGCATCGGTTCATCGACCTTGGATTCATACGAGCCGATCTGCCCCTGAGGTGGTTGCACCGGATGCACATCTGCCACGCAAATGACCGACCTGGCACCCGGCACCAGCATGGCGGGGTCCAGCCGTTCCTGCAGTTGTGTCAGCAGGTAATCCATCTGCCCATGTCGGCCTGCTCCAGCCATTGACGCAGATATTCTGCATGTTCGGCTGGCCTGGCTGCTGCTATCCCCACCAGCGCAAACCCTGCATGCGTGCCAGACGCAGCACGGTGTCAGCCCGGTTGGAAGGAATAGGCGATACATCAGCCATGCCCACAGCATAATCAATGGACAACCACAGGTTGTCGGGCGATCCTGATCTTGTCGAAGACGACAAGATCAGGCGTGAAGAAAAAAGAATAACCCGCTTGTCACAGGAGGTGACTACAAGATCAGGCGTGAAGTAAAAGAATAACCCGCTTGTCACAGGAGGTGATGACAAGATCAGGCGTGAGTGATGAGCTGTAGATGACGTGAATGAGTATTCAACCCACCATGGAGCGGCCCCACGGAGTAATACTTGAACCCATGCTCGGTCATGACATCCAAGCGATACAGATTACGCCCATCAAAATCACTGGCTGGTTCATCGCCTTTTCATTTCCTCAAACTCAGGGTGGCGGAACTCATCCCAGTCCGTGCAGATCACCAGCGCATCGGCACCGGGCAGAGCTTTCATGGCCTCATCCACATATCCAATGCGGTCGCCCACACCTTTGACCATGCGGCTGGTTTCCTCAGCCACCGGGTCGTAAGCCACAACCTTGGCCCCTGCATCCAGCAGCTTCTGCATCAGCGTGATGGAAGGTGCTTCACGCACATCATCGGTGCCCGGTTTGAAAGCAATGCCCCAGACTGCAAGGGTTTTGCCCTTCATGCCAGCTTCATTACCAAAGTGCTTGACGAGCTTCTGCCAGAATGCCTGTCGCTGGGCCTGATTCACAGCATGCACACTGGTGAGCAGGTTGGCGGGATTGCTGGCCTGCAGGCCCATGGAAATCACCGCCAGCACATCCTTGGGGAAACATGAGCCGCCATAGCCCAGCCCGGGATAGAGGAACTGATTGCCAATGCGTTTGTCAGCACACATGCCTCTGCGTACTTCATCAATGTCCGCGCCGTAACTTTCACAGAGATTGGCAATTTCATTGATGAAGGAAATTTTCGTCGCCAGCATGGCGTTGGAGGCGTACTTCACCATTTCCGCACTGGGAATGTCCATCACAAAAATCGGATTCCCCTGCCGGACAAACGGCTCATACAAATCGCGCAAGCGGTCGGCTGTACCCTTTTCATCCACCCCGATCACCACCCGGTCGGGTCGGTTGAAATCGTTGATGGCTGCGCCTTCCTTGAGGAACTCCGGGTTCGATGCCATGCGGAAAGGTTTCTGCGTCTGGGCGGAGATGGCAGCCTTGACCTTGGCATTGGTGCCCACAGGCACGGTGGATTTGACGATGATGATTTGGCGCGTCGTTCGTCTTCACCACCACCGGTGGGACCTGGGCCATTTT
>JAAUTM010000384.1 GCA_012031455.1 Phycisphaerales bacterium | reverse complement strand
TGGCCACCGGCCTGACTTTTGATCTGGGGCATGTGCTCATCGGTATGGTGCTGCCATGGTTCTCCATGGTCGGCAGCTTCATCGGCCTACTGGTGGGTTATGTACTCAACCCCATTCTCTACCATTACCACGTGCTGTCTTCGTGGACCCCCGGCGATGGCACGATCATCACCAACTTCAAAAACTACATCGATTTTTACTTTTCCTTCGGTGTGGGCATTTCCCTGTCCATCGCAGCGGTGGGCATCGTGGCGGTCGCCAAAGGTCTGATGATGACCCGCAAAATGCTCAGTGGCCAAAAGAATCAGGAAACCGGGGGGAAAGGGCCTTTGGTTCACCGCCACCAGGCCGTGGCGATATCAAAGTTCGCTGGATCATTCTCACGTATCTCTGCACGACCATCCTTTACATCGTGGTATCCATGCAGCTCATCGGCTGGAATCACTATGGGGTGCTGGCGGTGATGCTCTTCTACGGTTTCCTGTACACCCCGCTCATCAGTTACGCCTCCGCCCGACTCGAAGGCATCGCTGGCCAGACGGTGACCATTCCAATGGTGCGTGAGGCAGCCTTTATCTTGTCGGGGTATCAGGGCGTGGCCATCTGGTTCCTGCCCGTGCCGCTGCACAACTACGGGGCGATGACGGTGTTCTACCGCAAGGCTGAACTCACCGGCACCAGTTTCTGGTCTGTGTGGAAAGCGGAAATCATCCTCACCCCGATCGTGCTGTTTGCCAGCCTGCTTTTTGCCCAGTTCATCTGGAGCCTTGGGCCGATCCCCGGTCCGCAATATCCTTGCCCAGGTGATGTCGGGATTTGCAGGCCGAGAACAATTCGGTGATCTACTCCGCCACATTGGGGGGCTATTCCCTCTTTGAACGGGCGTTTAATCCAATCATTCTGGGGATCGGGTTTTCCATCGGTACGGTCTCGTTTGTGCTCATGAACTGGCTGGGTTGGCCGACGTTTCTGGTCTATGGCATCGTTCGCGGCTTGGGCGGGGTCGAGCCGCACTCGCTGATTCTCCAATTCGGCGGTGCCTTGCTGGGTCGTTTCTACTTCCAGAAAAAACTGGGGCTGGTCTGGCGCCAATATATCCCCGTGGTGTTCGCAGGTTTTTCCTGTGGAATGGGCCTGATCGCCACCTTGGGCATCGGGTTTACCTTCTTGTCCAAGGCCGTGTTCAAGCTTCCGTTTTGAGGATACCCCCGTAACATGCGACCAGTCGCAGCGCTAACATCCATGATCCAACCCACCGATTAACCGCCTTACCGACTAACCGATTAACTGACTAACCACCATGACTACTCTTGCCAACGACACCGCACCACTGCCCATCACCGAGCGGGGTAGCCTGCTCATCAAGGTGCGTGGGGTTTCCAAAATTTTCAAACTCCGCAGGGAATCGGTGCATGCCCTCAAAGGGATCGACCTGGATGTGTTCCGGGGCGAGTATCTTTCAATCATGGGGCCATCGGGTTCGGGGAAATCAACGCTGTTCAACATCATTGGGGCACTGGATCACCCCAGTGAGGGCGAAGTGTCGATCGGGCCACTCAAACTCACCCAGCTCACCAGTCGGCAACTGGCATTTGTACGTTGCAACTACATCGGCTACATCTTCCAGGCTTACAACCTGATTTACTCCCTCACCGCATTGCGCAACGTGGCCCTGCCGAGTATCTTTGCCGGTGCCAGCGATGCTCAGGCGGAGGCCGCCGCCAAAAAAAGTTCTGGAATTGGTGGGTCTGGGCCACCGCATGGACCATCGCCCTGATGAATTGTCGGGGGGGCAGCAGCAGCGGGTGGCCATCGCACGTGCCTTGGTCAACGACCCGGCCATCATCCTCGCCGATGAACCCACCGCCAACCTCGACTTCAAAACCGGGGCCGACATCATCGCCCTGCTCAAACAGCTCACGTTGGAACAGGGTGTGACAGTCATCACTGCCACGCACGATCACAAAATGCTCGCCAACAGCGACCGGGTGCTGTGGATCCGCGATGGTCAGGTTGAAAAAATCCAGAAGCGCGAAGACCTGCAAATCGAAGTTGGATCGGTCACCACCGATGACGGTGCTGTGCATCATTGATCGCGAATTTGCTTGCTACCCACGCATAACCTTCAAGCTTTTCCGGGCCGATATGTCGCCCTGCACCCCGGGGCCTCGGTCACGCACACGCTGATCAATTTCACACCTTTGGGCAGTTCATCCCGCAGCACCTCCCCGATCCACCAGCTCACGCGCTCGGCACTGGGATTCATTTCAGTCGGCCCTCACGTTCTCGAAACGGGGGCAGTTCATTTAAATTCGCATTCTCCGCAGGGCGGATGATTTCCATCACCTTGGCTTTCAAAGCGTGAAAATCCATCACACATTGCATGGCATCGAGTCTGCCCGCTCCGACCGTCACCGTCACCTGCCAGTTGTGCCCGTGCAACGGCTCCATCGAGCCATCGGGCAGTTTCAATGCATGGGCTGCACAAAACACATGTTCCACAGCAATTTCAAACATGATTTGCTTCCTTTCTGACCAGACTCTACCCATCCCGCATACAGGCTTCTACACTATCGGCATGAATTCCCATGATAGCCACAGCCATGATACTACCCCGCCGATCATCCTCGGTATCGACCTTGGCACCACCAACAGCCTGGTAGCGATTTACGATGCCACTGGTCCCCGTTGCCTCCCCGACAGCCTGGGGCGAAATCTTCTGCCCAGCGTGGTTCGTTTGTCTTCAATCACCGGTGAGTTGGAAGCGATCGGATCGGAAGCGCGTACCCATGCGGTAGAACACCCGACAAGCACCGTGTATTCAATCAAACGATGATGGGCCGGGGGACTGGGCGATGTAGCACATGAGTTGCCGCATCTGCCATATCAGGTGGAAGCAGGTGAAAACGACACGGCTCGAGTACGCATCGGCCCTCGCCTGTTTTCGCCGCCGGAAATCAGCTCTTTGATATTGAAGGAACTTCGCCAGCGGGCCGAAGCACATTTTGGAAAGCCGGTGCGCAAGGCTGTGGTGACGGTGCCAGCCTATTTCGATGATGCCCAGCGTCAGGCCACGCGCGATGCCGAGCACCGCACGGCCGATCAGCCTGACAGGAGAAGTGAAGAAAAACAACAAAGAACAAGAAGCAGCGGCATGAGCGTTGCGCTCGCTTTGCAAGGA
>JAAUTM010000383.1 GCA_012031455.1 Phycisphaerales bacterium | reverse complement strand
GCATCGGGGGCAGCACACCGCTGACCTCCCTGGACATTTTCGCAGATGCCATCAGCCTGCCTGCTGCGACTACAACCACGACGCGGGTCGGTCTGAGCACCGGCACCCTCGGCAATTCGATTGGTGTTGAGGATGCTGCTGCGAGTCTGAATTTCACGGATGCCGTGCTTGACACCCTGAACACACCCTTGGTGGTGATCGGCGATGCAGGCCACACCGGCAACATCACCGTGGGAGTCGATGCCCCGGTCACTCAGAACCAAAACATGACCTTCATCACGGCTGCCCCGGGCACCATCACTGTCAGTGGTGATATCACGCTTTCCAACGGCGGGAACATTGTTTTCACCAACGGCGGATTGCTGACCATCGGCGGCGAAATCATTGCAGACGGCAATTTCACGCAGAATGGTGCGGGTCTGGTCACACTCAGTGACAATATCAGCAGCAACGGCAGCAGCATCAGCTTTGCTACGGCAGTGACTCTGGGCAACACGGTATTGCTGGACACCTCATTAAACGACGGTGATATCACCTTCAGCAGCACCCTCAATGGCGCAGAGGATCTGACCCTGGCTGCGGGTACCGGCACGATCACTTTCAGCGGGGCTGTCGGCGGCACCACCCCACTGAGCAGCCTGACCCTCAACAGCGCTGCCATTGCAAATCTTGCGAGCATCACGGCGGATGGCGCGATAGCCGTCACGGCCACGACCATCAACCTCAACGGCACGACCTACACCTCCAATAACGATGCTCTGAGTTTCACTGGAGCGGTCGTGCTGGGGGCGGATGCGACGATCACCAGTGGTGGTGGTGCGGGCGATGATGTGACCTTCAGTTCCACCGTCAATGGCGGGCAGTCTTTGATCGTCAATGCCGGGGCAGCAGGCAACGCCACGTTCACGGGCAATGTCGGGGCTACCACAGCCCTGACAGCACTCACCGTCACGGGCAACGACATCGACTTTGGCGGCAACATCGGCGGCGGCAGCGCAGGTGTGACCGGGGCGACTTCGCTCACGGCTGCGGGAACCGTGGCGTTCGATGGCACGGTGTACAACTTCGGTGGCAGCGTCGCAGTTGATTCACAGGGCGGGGATACGGAATTTAATGCGGCTGGTTTGACCATCAGCTTCTCCACCAGTGCTGACAACATTCAATTCCTTGGCGGTAACGTGGACCTTGGCGGCGGCAATATTCTGGAGATCAGCACCAGCGGCAGCGGGTCGGGTACTGGTGATGTGAGCTTTGCAGGCAACGTTATTACTGGCGGCGGCGGGGTCGATGCGGTCTTGATCATTGATGCGGGCAGCGCGGATGTGACGGTCAACAACATCGGCAGCGGCGATCAGGTGCTGGCGGTTGACATCAGCGGCGGCACCATCAACCTCAACGGCGACATCACCACCAGCAGCAGCGGCTCCTTCGGCGGGACCAACAACTATGTCACCCTCGATGGCGATGTGGTATTGGCTGCAACCCGCACGATTGACACTTCCGCAGCGGCAGCCAACGGCGATATCACCCTTGATGGCACCGTCAGCAGCAATGGGGCATGGATCAACGGTCTGGTGTTGATCACCAACGCAGGCAGCGTGGACTTGTCCGGCACCACTCTGGTCAATCTGGACCATCTGGACATTACCATTACCAATGCGAACCTGACCCTTGGGGCTTTGACTCTGGGGGATGGTAACCAAAACGGTAACACGGCATTGGACATCAACATCGCGGCTGGCGACCTCACCCTTACCGGTGATATCAGCACAGCTGGTGAAGCCAATGCCGGCAATATTGACTTTGGTGGTGTGGTCGATGACATCATCCTCAATGCACCTTCCATCACGCTCAGCACTGATGCGGCTGGTGGTGGTACAGATCGGGACATCAACATCGGTGGCAATATCCAGGGCACGGTGGCAGGTGCCAACGATCTGTCGATCAACACCGGTACCGGCGATATCACCATCAATGGTGAAATCGGCACTGGCACCCGGTTGGGCGTGCTTACTTTGCGTGGCAACGATGTGGCACTCAACGCGGACATGGAAACGACCGGGCTGGATATTCGCACCAACACCGCTGGCTCGATCGCTTTGGGCGATGGGGCGGACACGTTCGATGTCAACGGCGGGAATGTGATTCTTTATTCCGACAGCACCGTCATCGACGTTGCGGCCACAGTCACCTCCACCGGGGCGGCCAATGCCTCGATCAATTTCGCGGCTGAAAGTGCCGCCTCGAGCATCGGCATCGGTGACAACGCTGCGGCCGGGAGCACGCTGGATATTTCGGAAGCCTCCCTGCAGGCGATTGATTCCACGTTCACGACCATCATCATCGGCCAGGCGGGTTTGCAGTCGGGCACCATCACGGTGGATGAAGGCGGCGGACTCACGCTGGCCAATGCAGGTCTGCGGATCGAGGCCGACAGCGCCACGGTGAATATCGACAGTGCCATCACACTGACCGGATTGGGCATCAGCGACTTTACCATCATTGGTTCGGGCACCACCACCAATCTGGCGGCGGACATCACCACCTCCGGCGGCGAAATCGATATTCAGGATGCAGTCAATCTGACCGGGAATGTGGTACTCAACACCACCAGCGGTGGACAGGCGGCTGGAGCGGATATCACCATCACGGGCGATCTGGATGACGACGGCTCTGCGAACAATCTGACCTTCAACGCAGGGACTGGCGGCGCGATCAGTGTGGGCGGTGAAGTCGGGGGTGGCGGCAATGCTCTGGGCATCGTCACCATCACGCAGAGTGCTTCGGCGACCTTCGGTACCGATGCCAATGATGATTTGATGCAGGTTCACTCGTTTTGACCGATACGGCCGGGCTGTCACTCTCAAGGGCCTGCTGACGGTGGCCACGCTGACCACGGCGGCCGAGGGGTTACAGTGTCGTGCTTGAAGATGGCGCAACGGTGACCAACGCCGTAACCTTCAGCAACACCGGCGGGGTGACGCTGGGTAACGGCGGGGATACCTTCGACTTTACCGGCGGGCTGGTCAGCACGGCTTCGACCACCACGGTCAACGGTGATGTGAGCACCACCGATACCGACCTGACGCTGGGTACTACCACCGTCAATGGCAACAGCACATTGTCCAGCGGCACGGGCCTGCTGACCTTGGGCAACACCACGCTGGCTGACGATGTCACCT
>JAAUTM010000382.1 GCA_012031455.1 Phycisphaerales bacterium | reverse complement strand
CGGGCTTGTAGAACCCGTAATCATTGCTCGCGCTGGAGATGTTGTTGTCATTGTTCATCTCCCAGTAGGGAATGGCATTGTCGTTGAAAAACTCCAGTGCATAACGGGTGTAGTCCCACCAGCTATCACGACTGCGGAAATCCTGAAGCGTCAGGTCCGATTCGGCATGGGAGTACCCGAAGTACCATTCGTTGCCCCAGGCTCCGGCCAGCAGCGCGCCCCACAGGGAGTTCTTACGGCCATCGATGTGGCTGTTGCCCGCATCATTGTCCGGTCGCAGCGCGTGTTCCGCATCGCCCGGCTCATCAATCGCCACCGCCCAGATTTTCCCGGCATTGGCCGAACGGTTCAGATAGTTCAGCACACTGGCATGATCCTGTGAAAAATCAGCATTATTAGTCTGCAGCGAGAACCCGGTGTAGTTAAACCCCGGCCCCATCAGGTCATAGTGATTTGCCCCGTTGTGAATCACGATGTGATGCTGATACGGATCGTTGTTCCAGAAATAATCCGCCCATGCTTTCTTCTGGTCAGTCGTGGCATTGTTGATCTCTTCGCCCATGTTCCAGTTCAAAGCCGGATGATGCCCGAACCGCGCAATCAGTTCGCGGTAATAAACCTTGCGCTGAGTACCCAGATCGCCGCCGTCCAGCAATAGTTCGTTCTCAGTTTCCTGTGTCTTAAAGTGCAGGAAGAAACCCTGCTCGGTCGCATGTTCGAACACGATCTCCCATTGCGACACCTTCGATACATCAATCCGCGTACGGTTGGCGCTGCTGTCCGAGATGTACGGGAAGACATTCTTATCATCCCCGTTGATGTTCATGGGGATGAACGAAATCGAGTTAAGCCCTTCGGATGCAAGGTAGTTGATCGCGCCGATCAGCTCCGTCCCTTTGCCACCCATCCATGACGGATCACCGAGGTTCCAGTCGTTTGCATGGGGTGCATAGCTCTTGCGTCGCCCCTCAATATTGGGCGTGTTATCGAAATCCTCGTACGCCAGCAGATTCTCCGGGGCATCAGGCCCCTGCTTCAGGAAATACTCACCTGTTCCCGCAAACTTCAAATACCGCTCACCCACATACTCCAGCATCCCCTTGGCGCGCATATCGCGCCCTGTCTTGTCCGTGTCCATAACCGTCAGCGTGCCTGTATCACTATCAAAGAATCCAGCGGAACTCCCGGCCAGCGGGTTGTCATCCACCGCTACGTTCCCGCCGGTACGAAACGATACGCTGTAGGTCCACAGCCCTGCTTCATCCGGCGCCAGGTGTGCCCGCCATTTGTTGCCGCTGCTGGCACCGGTGTTCGCTGCATCCCCATCCGCAGCAAAGTAGCCAGGCACGACATACACCTGACCCGAAGGACCGGTGAACCTTACATCCAGCCGGTAGTCGGTAAACGGATTCTTGCTGGCAGTTTCACTGGTCTGTGGCCCGTCCCAGGTCAGGGTCACTTTGTGCCATGTACGAAGCTCCCCCGATACCACTGCATCGCCACCCGCATCCGAAATCACATTCACCATCGCCGTGTCGAACGCGATGTTCGATTCGTTGTCCGTCACCTGCAACTGAAATTCATACGTGCCCTGCACCAGCCCCGATACCGACAGGTCCTCCGTGTTCGCACCACTGAGGTTCGCCGTATTCGGCCCGCTCAGCTGTGTCCACAGATATGCACTGATGCTGCCGTTGTCGCTGGCCGAGCCGTCCAATATCAGGCTATTCGTGGGCAGAATGACCGTGCGGTCCGGGCCGGCATTCACCGTGGGCAGCCCCACCGGATCACTCGATGACAGACTCGCCTGCGGGATGATCGCCTGCGCAAAGCCAGGCCCTGAATACCGCAACTCCAGATCCGACACCCCAGCCTGTTGGTAATACTCCAGCTTGATCGGATGCCAGCCCGCTGCAAGGTTGATCGTGCCGTTGTCCTCGGTACGGACATGCTGTGTCCAGTTGTTGATCAGTTGCGTGTCATTGACCCACAGACGCACACCGTCATTGCTGAAGGTGGTGAAGGTCCACTGCCCTGCCTGCGCCACCTGAACCCATCCCGTCCAGCGGATCGAATACTCATCATCCGCTGTGACCATCCCGGTCGCATTGTTGCCCAGCCCGTCATTGGGCCAGTTGATCGTGGCATCAATGCGCGTGCCTGCGACATCGGTCAGTGCTGTGTCGTTGTAATACGTCCCCAGCAGCCGTCACCGGAGAGATGCACCCTTGGCTCAAGACGTTCGAGCAGTATCATCTTGATCTCGGTCTCCGCTGCCCCCAGCCGCAGCGTGTTCGACAGGATCGCAATCCCTGAAAACAAGCCCTGTACCCACCTCGGCCCCGCAGGGCTTTTGATCTCTGCACCACGCTGCATGGTCTCTAACTCCTTGGATGATGTCCGAGATTTGCCAGCCGTCGTCGCCCTGCCGATGTTCTGCTCCGGTTCGATGTCGCCGGTTTCCAGATTGGTATCGCTAAATGAAAGGTAAACTCAGGCCTGATCGGGTAAAACCTGCGCACCCGTATGTTACTCACTAACTGAACCAATACCTCCACATTACATCAAAATCCAGTTGCGTCAAGAGTTAACTATAAATAAGTTTGCAATAACACCGGCCGGGTACTACGCAGCGACTCGGAGCGTAGCGCAGGGCGCTGTGTGCCCATCAGAGCCACGACCCCGGGGGCGGATGTGAGCTGTTGCTGGGGAAGTGGTCGAGTGGTCGAGTGGTCGAGTGGTCGAGTCAATCGTATCGGTTAGCGCCGCGACTTGTCGCGTCTGTTGCCCGGTGCCACACTTCGACCCGGCGTTCTCTGCGGCGAAAATGTTCCTTCTTATCCGGCCCTAAAGGGCTCGGCGTCACATTGGTCTTGTTTCTGTCAGGCTGTAAGTCAGCAGCAGATCATCGCCCAGTTTGCGAACGGATTGCAATGTAAGGGGGCGGGTCTGATCCATGTGCTCCACAACGAAACCTTGGACCGCGCCCAAGGCTTGTGCATCGCCCAGCAATTTGGGGGCAATGATGGCGCAAAGCTGATCGACCAAGCCTTGAGCCAAAAGCGCACCGGCCAGGGTGGCTCCGCCTTCCACCCACAGGTTCGTGGCCTGATATTTTTGTGCCAGGTGTGCCAGCAATGGTTGCAGATCAAGCATGACTTTGCCAGTGTCCGCAAAGACGGTGGGACCAGG
>JAAUTM010000381.1 GCA_012031455.1 Phycisphaerales bacterium | reverse complement strand
TGATACGGTGGGGTTGTGGGATCCTTGGTCAGTCGAACTGGTGTTGCGTGAACTTCGGGATGAAGTCGGCAACGCCATCGAACTTGGCTTTCATGCTCACAACGATTTGGGGTTGGCCACCGCCAACGCTCTTGCAGCACTGCGGGCTGGGGCGGATTGTGTCGATGTCACGGTGAGCGGTCTGGGCGAACGAGCAGGCAACGCCGCGCTGGAAGAAGTGGTCATGGCTTCATCCCTGGCATCGGGCATCGATTTGGGAATTATCACCCAGCGACTTGCCCCCTTGTGCGATCTGGTGGCAAATGCCAGCGGCAGAGCAATACCCGCAGGCAAGCCCATCGTCGGGGCAAACATGAATCGTCACGAATCGGGCATTCATGTCCATGGCATGTTGCAGGATCCGCAAACCTACCAGCCTTTCGACCCGGCTCAGGTCGGACGAGGCCCGTGGGAACTGGTGCTGGGTAAACACTCAGGCTCAGCTGCACTGCGTCACAGCTTGTCTCAACAAGGCCTAGACCTGAACCCGCAGGAAACACCCCATATCCTTGCCAAGCTGCGCAAGCTTGCAGAGCAAAGAGGCGGACCCATCACGGTGCAGGATGTCAAACTGATGTGCGGGTGAAGTCGCAAAGTTTTTATCCGTCGCAAAGTACTTCAAGTTTGAATCGACAAACTTTCCATTTTCTTATGCAGACGCTCAATCGAGATGGGAATCGATGTCTTTAATTCCTGCGCAAACAGCGCTATCCGGCATTCCTCAATCCAAAAGCGGAAATCGACCAACGCTGCATCATGCACACCGCTTCCCTGCATTTGCCTCAGCGAGCTGCTGCACCATTGCAGCATGGGTTGCAACTGGTCCATGGCTTTCTGATCGCGCAGCAATCCGCCATTGGTCAGTTTGTGCAAGCGCACAGTCATCCCCCGCAGATAACGTGGCAAGTGCTGCCGCCAGGGATTGGGGGTATTGAGTAAAAAGCCATTGGGTAACAATTGCCGAAGCTGCTCCTCCAAATCCATGACACTGGGACCCCAGGCCGATCGCACCGGTTTCAACGCCCCCATTGCCAAAGCCAGTTCCTGCCTGGTTTTTAAAATTGATTGGGTCAACTTCAGCAGACGTTTGATTGTCGGGTCCACCTCCGGCCAGCCCGCCCGCACCCGTACTTCAAATTCCTCGTGGGTATGCACCAGCATCCCGCCCGGCTGCCGCTCCAGAAACACTTCATCCACCAGAGTCGTGAGCACATCCTCCCTTAACTGCTCCTGTGGCCCCAGCGGTGCATGCATGAGCGACAATTCTTTCCATGTGGGGTCCATGGCATGATTAAGCCGACGTTCCAAATCAGTACGGAGCTCGATCATGAATAACCGCCGAACTCCGCCCCGACTGGCATATTGTGACTGCTGGAGCGTGGGCAACAGACGCAGGGAAACACTGCTGCCTGCATCCAGCACAGCCGGGTAAGCCTTGACTTCACTCAGTCCGCAATGCACTGTCACAGTTTGTGACAGATCCCCAAAGTCCCAGCGTTTGATGCCATCGCGCTGATACTTGTCTCCCGCCAGTTGGATCAGGCTCGCAGCCGCCTGTGGTCCCCAGCGTTCCTGTAACTGGCGCAGGTTTCGCCCGGCTTGCAGAAACCGACCTTTCTCATCCACCACCTGATAACGCATCAACAAATGCCCCGGCAGGCTGATCTGTGTTAACGCTTCGGTCGGCACACGTACCCCCGTTAATTCCTCCAGCCATCGGCTCAGCAGCACTGACATCGGCTGCATCAGGTCCGTGCTGCCAAGCTGACTTAACTTTTGCACACAGGCATCCACATAAGGTGGCACCGGAACAAAAGCTGTACGCAGCGATTTGGGCAAACCCCGGATCAGTGCCTCCACCAACTCGGCCAGCGGCCGGGAACCAGTCGATCCAGTCCGCCTCCATGCACGGGCAACTGTGCCAGGGCCACCAACGGCACAATGGCTGTGACGCCATCGGCCTCATCCCCCGGATCATGTCGATATTCCAGCGCCAGCTTCAAACCCTGCAGTTCCATCGCATCGGGAAACTGTGCTTCATCCAAACCGATACCCGGGTCGATCAGCACCTGCTCAGGGGTCATGTATAAAAACTGGGGCTGCGTGCGTTCCATTTTGCGGCGCCAGTTTTCAAAGGCCTGGCCCGAATAAACATCCTGCGGAACACGCTGCTGGTAAAACGCAAATCGCTTTTCCTCGCCAGCCAGCAGAGGTTTGCGGAGTTTGTGTTCCCAGCGTCGAACCCATTGCACCAGATCATGATTGTGTTTTAAAAACGCAGCACCACCCTGATACCTGCCTTGGATCAGTCCCTGATGGATGAACACCTCGCGCGAAGCCTGCGGGTTGACCTGACCAAAGGGAACTTCCCGACCGGGCTCCACCACCAGGCCATGCAACATCACTTTTTCAAAGCCCAGCACTCTTGCTGTGCGCTGGTCCCAGAACGGCTTGAAATAATCCCGGCCCACCAGATGCAAGGCCAGTTTTTCAATCCAGGTCGGTCGTACCGGGGCCACGGAGCGGGCATAAAGTTTGGTGGTCTGCACGATCTCCGCAGCCATGATCCACTGTGATGGTTTCTGCCCAAACAAGGTGGAACCGGGATGAATGCGGAAGCGTGTCCCGCGCGGACCGGCATAGTCACCATCTTCAGTGCGCAGGCCAACGTTGGCCAGTAACCCGGTGAGCAAGGCACGATGAATGGCATCGGGGGATGACGAATGGTGCACGTGAGCCAGTGGCCGAGTGGTCGAGTGGCCTGATGATTGGGATTTCGAATTTCAAATTTCGGATTGATGGAATTGGAAGAGGTGTGATGGATGGTCTGATTCGATTTCGAGTTTCGAAATCCGACATTCGAAATTCCCTGACGATTTCGGCTTCCCTCTTCCATCAGTTCCTTTAATTCCGCATGCACATCCGACCATTCCCGCATGCGTACGAACGATAGAAACTTCCCGTGACACCATTCGCGTAATTTGGCACGTGAGAGGTGGGCTGCCTTATTGTGATAGGTTTCCCAGAGTTTGAGCCAGGTGAGGAAATCCGAGGATTCATGTTTGAAGGTGGCATGTACTCGGTCGGCAGCTTCCTGCTGGTCCATGGGGCGCTCGCGCGGATCGTGCACGGGAGAGCGCAGCCGCGGATGATG
>JAAUTM010000380.1 GCA_012031455.1 Phycisphaerales bacterium | reverse complement strand
GACACTGGGTCGTGGCGTCTCCTGATACGGTCCCTGCCTTCTCCGCAGTTGGATTTTTCTTTGGCAGGGAACTTCATCAAAACTCAATGTTCCCATCGGAATGATCAACAGCTCGGTCGGCGGGACGGATGCCGAGTTGTGGGCCAGCACGGAATCATTGGTGAAACTCGGACAGCCCTATGTGCGTCAGGTGGAGCAAGGCAAGCTGATTGCACGAAGCCTCGAAGAAGCACTGGCTGCGTACAAAGTCGATCTGGAAGATTGGGCGAAGAAACTCCCTTTGTATCCCAGCAAGGAAATGCTGGCCCAGTACACAGCGGACGATATGGATGACAGCAAGTGGACCCCGGTAGAACTTCCCACGCCGTTTCATGAGGCTTTCGATGGCAGCGTGTGGTATCGCCGGGACTTCGAATTGAAAGATCAACCCGACCCCAAGAGTCAGGTGAAATTGTCTTTGGGCCGTATTGATGACTACGACCTTGCCTACATCAACGGCCAGAAGGTCGGAGGCATCGGCCACGAGAATGGCAGTGCCTGGGCCACGCCCCGGAACTATGAGTTTCCCGCCAGTGTCCTGCGCCAGGGGAAAAACACGATGGTGGTTCGTGTGTTTGATGTGTGGTATGGCGGAGGTTTTGTCGGTATCGCCAACCAGATGCATTTAACCGTGGGGGATGAAAAGGTCAGTCTCGCAGGGACCTGGAAAAGTCTGGTGGAAGTGGAACTGGATCTGGATCAGCGCGGCATCGCAGCCGCACGTCCCGAAGACCCGCGTCATGCCATGGGTGTACCTGCCCGTCTGTACAACGGCATGATCCATCCGCTCCAACCCTATGCCATCGCCGGGGCGATCTGGTATCAGGGCGAAAACAATGCAGGACGTTTCGTGGAATATCGTCGGCTCTTGCCCGCGATGATCGAAAGCTGGCGTGAGGCTTGGAACCAGCAGACGCAACCGCTGATCCGTGGCGAAGCTGGACGTGATTTCCCGTTCTACATCGTGCAACTGGCCAACTACATGGGCACCACCACCGACCCTGGCCAGATCAGCGTCTGGGCAGGCTTGCGCGATGCTCAATGGGAGACAGCCAAAAACGTGAAAAACTCCGGACTGGCGGTAGCCATCGACATCGGTGAAGCCAACGACATTCACCCCCGCAACAAACTGGATGTAGGCAAACGCCTCGCAGCCATCGCCCTCAACCAGACCTATGGCCACAATGTGCCTTATGCCGGACCCACGCCAACGAAACTGACCGTCAGCCAGGGCAAAGTCGTCATTCAATATGACCATGCCAATGGTGGACTCATGGCCAAACCTTTGCCCGCAAAAGATCAAGACCAACAGGCGGATTCGTTACCACCGGTTAAAGGTTTTGCTATTGAAGATGAAGCGGGGAAATGGCACTGGGCCACGGCTCGCATTGCTTCGGACAACACCGTGGAAGTCTGGAATGATGAAGTCAAATCGCCACGTACCGTACGTTATGGCTGGGCGGATAACCCCGTGGTGAATCTTTACAACCAAGCTGGCTTCCCAGCCGTGCCCTTTGAACTCAAGCCCTGATACAATGATCTCTGTCGTGTCGAATGATAGTGTATTTGGTACTATTTTATTTAATAGTGTCAGGGATGGTTTCACATAACCCAAGATAGATACGGAGATATATATGCCTGGATGGACTAATATTCAGAGTATGGTGACCGACGAGTTTGCCCAATGTCTGGAAGAAGGGCGCGACCCCAAACGCATCAATGCGCTCAAGCCCTGCTGGACAAGGCAGGGGACAACCCGCGCAAATTGAACAAGCTCTGGAAACAGTTGCTGGCGGTGCCGGTTCGCAAGGATTTCCCCTTCAAGGAACCTTCGGACCTGGAGACGATTCAGTCGCTGCGTGGCCAGTGCCCCCCAAGTTGCCCGCTCTTACAATGAGTGACGATCAACTGCTGGATCGCATGTACGGAGCCTGGCTGGGTCGGTGTGCCGGATGCGCCCTTGGCAAGCCGGTGGAAGGATTCATGCGTCCGCACAACGGCCTGTCGAGCAAGGACCGCATCAAAACCTACCTCCAGGCCATCGACCCGCAGGAATATCCCTTGCGGAATTACTTCCCCAAGCACTCGCCTGCTGAGGATAAAACCGGCCAGGTTCATTGCTACGCCTCCACTCGTGAAGACATCGCGTACATGGAAAGCGATGATGACATCCGCTACACCGTGATCGGCCAGATGGTGCTGGCTGAGCATGGCCCCAAGTTCACCTCCCGTGATGTCGCCAATGCCTGGCTCACGCACCTGCCCTACCGCATGGTCTGCACCGCCGAAACCCAGGCCTACCGCAACCTTGTGAGAGAGCAGGATTTTCACGTTTGGCCCCCCTCCAAAGCTTCCATTGACTGGCTGGCCAATGCCACGTTTGAAAATCCCTACCGTGAATGGATCGGTGCCCAGATTCGGGCCGATTCCTTCGGTTATGCCGCCCCCGGCAACCCAGCCCTGGCTGCCGAGTTCGCCTGGCGCGATGCGCGGATGTCGCATATCGCCAATGGGATTTACGGGGAGATGTTCGTCGCTGCCATGATCGCTGCTGCGTACGTACTTGAGGATCCGCTGGCCATCGTCGAGGCTGGACTGGCACAAATCCCCCGCACCAGCCGGTTGCATGCGGACATGCGCAAGGTGATTGCCTTGTGCAAACGTCATCAAAATGATCCAGCTAAGTTTGAAAAGGTGCTGGATGGTGTTTACAAACAGCTGGGCGCCTACAACCCGGTCCACACCAACAACAACGCCGGGCTGGTCGTCGCAGCGTTGCTGCTCTCGCGTGGCCAGTTGCACGAGGGCATCACCATCGCAGTGATGGGTGGCTGGGATACCGATTGCAATGGGGCCACCGTGGGCTCGATTCTGGGTGCTTGCCTGGGTGCCAAGAAGCTGCCCAATCATTGGACTGACCCGCTGCATGACACGCTCAACGCCCAGATCTTCGGCTACCACCCCATCGCCATCAGCGAATGTGCCAAACGCAGCTTGAAAATCGCCCGCCGCTGCCTCGATGATGGGGAAAAGGCAAAATAACGAATCGTTGATCTGTCAATCAATGTGTCCAAAAGAGCCCAGGCATGGCCATGCCTGGGCTTTATTTTGTACCTGTAGCCATCAAGTACCACACCCGCTTCTGCACAGCCGG
>JAAUTM010000379.1 GCA_012031455.1 Phycisphaerales bacterium | reverse complement strand
GACGGTATGAAGCCTTGTACACCGGGGCGGTCAACGATGTGTTACGAGAGAAGCATCTGGCTTCATCAGGCGCTGCCGCCGAGGATATTGCCCCTTGAGCGCCAAATGAAGGTGGCAGGGATCGTTTTCACCATCAAAGGCATCAAGGACCTGACGGTGGAAGGGGAAATGGAACAACGGGCGGCCATGCTCGAATCCCTGCATCAGGACAGTGTGGTGGTATGGGATACCACCGAGGATGACACCAGTGCCCAGTGGGGCGAAGTGATGACCAAGGCCGCCAAACGGGCCGGTTGCCGAGGGCGATCATTGACGGTGGCATTCGCGACACCCAGCTTATCCTCGATCAGGATTTCCCTGTGTGGAGCTGTTACCGCACCTCCAATGCGATGCTTGGACGCTTCCGCATGATCGGATATCAATTGCCCATCCGTATCGGCACGGTGAACATTTACCCCGGCGACATTGTGTTTGCAGATATCGATGGTGCGGTGATCGTGCCTCGCAAACTTGCGCTGGAAGTGCTGGAGCGCGCTGAAAAAGTACGCGATGAAGAGCAGGTTTACAAACAGTGGATCGACCAGGGCATGAAACCCGTGGATGTCGTAAAAGAAAGGCGGTTATTTTTAAATGAGTGTTTCCAACACCATGAAGGCGGCTGTAACTCGCGAATGGAACCAACTGGAAATTGCAACTTTGCCGATGCCTGTCACCCGGCCCGGGGCAGGTGCGCATCCGCACACAACTGGCAGGCATCTGCGGTTCTGACCTGCATATTTTTCAAGGTCATCACCCCACGGCCATGGCTCCGATTGTGCAAGGACATGAGTTCGTTGGCATCATCGACGAAATCGGTCCGAATACTCTGCTAGAGGCAAAAGTTGGTGACCGTGTGGTGGTGGAACCCCTTATCAGTTGCGGGCGTTGCGAAGCTTGCAGGCGTGGACTGGTGCATGTGTGCAGGCAACTCAACCTGCTGGGTATTCATCAAAACGGTGCATTTTGCAGAATTTTTCAATGCCCCTGCCGCCAAGGTTATCGCTGTACCCATGGGTCTGCCCGATTCGATTGCGGTGCTGGCAGAACCGTTTGCCGTGGGTGTACATGTGTGTGAACGGGCGCGACTCACGCCGGGTGGTCGGTCATTGGTCATCGGTGCCGGTCCCATCGGTTTGATCGTGGCCATGGTCGCCAAGGTTTGCGGGCAACGGGTCACCCTCAGCGAAATCAGCGACCAGCGCATTACCCAGGCCAGGGAATTCGGATTCACGGTCATTGATGGACGTAACGATGCTCCCGTAGCCGCCAAAGCCGCCAGTGATGGTGATGGTTTTGATACGGTGTTTGAAGTTTCAGGTTCCGCCCCGGGTTTGTCACTCGCACTGGAAGCAGCCCGTGTGCAAGGCACCGTGGTTCAGGTCGGCTTCTTCAGCAAGCACCCCACTGCGGAGTTCATCAAAGCTGTACTCAAAGAATTGACGCTGGTCGGCAGCCGGGTGTACACACAGGAAGATTTCCGTCGCGCGGTGGGACTGCTCACGCAACTGGCATCGACCCATCAGGCCGATCTGGAACGCCTGATCAGCGGGCGTGTGGGTTTGCATGGGATTGCCGGGGCCATTGCCAGCACGCTCGCAGGCGAAGTCACCGGCAAATATTAGTGGACCCCCTGCAGGCGTGACCATCACGGCTGTTTGTGTTGGCATTGTAATAGTCAACAACAACTAATGCGTAGGTAAGTATTTTAAGTGACGTCATTGGCAATTAACACGTTAGTATAGATACCCAACAGGAGCCAAATTATGAGTCGTTTAAGTGAACAAACTTTCTTCGTCACGGGGGCATGCGGCGGCATCGGTGGAGCACTGGTACGCAAGCTCGCTGCTGCGGGCGCTAAACTTGTAGTCAGCGATATTGATGCCACCAAACTCGAAGCTCTCGCCAAAGAACTGGGACCTAATGCTTTTCCCATCACGGCTGACACCACCGATGAAAACGCGGTGACAGCGGCCATGGCTTCGGCCGTGCAACGATTGGGCTATATCGATGTGCTCATCAATGTTCCGGGCATGAGCGTGCCTGCCAAAATATGGGAAATGAATCTGGCCGACTACCAGCGCATCTTTGATGTGAACGTCAAGGGTATGTTTCTTTGCTCCAAGCATTTCATGAAACAGACCAACCCTGAGCGTGGTGGGCTGATCATCAGCATGAGTTCGATTGCGGGCAAAACCCCCAACCCCAATGCCCCGGTTTACTGTGCCGCCAAGGCAGCCATCAACATGATTTCCGGCGGCCTAGCCATGCAGACCAAGCAAGCCAACGTGAAAGTGAGCATCATCAGTCCCGGTTCCACGAGCACCAAGGGCTTCTGGGGAGACCGTCAGGTACCTCATGAAAAGTTCCTCAAACCCGAGGATGTGGCGGACATGATCTGCTTTGTGGCGGGCCTGCCAAGCACATGGTGCTTCACGATGTGGTATTCGAGCCTTGGGAATTTTTTAAGACCAACCTGAGCCAGATGATTGGCCAATAGAGTCACTGCTGTATTATTAGGTTGCATCCGTGATGGTACCGGTGGTGTGAATGACTGTTGAGGGCTCTGAAAATCCCTCTCCCCATGGGAGAGGGTGGACGAGTCTTCGAGGCCGGGTGAGGGCCGATGAAGAAAATGCCTCAAAATATACTGTTTCCAATAACGCTTCCGCCCTCAGTCTACCTGCGAAGCAGGTTTCCTAATGCGAAGCAGGTTTCCTAATGCGAAGCAGGTTTCCTAATGCGATGCAGGTTTCCTAATGCGATGCAGGTCTCCTGCCTCTCCCGGTGGGAGGAGATTGTTCAGAGGGCTCATTTGCTTATCCCCTTTCTCTATCTCGCTGCTTCTCTACGCTCTTCGCGACCACTGCGGCAACGTCCGTCTGGGAAAATGGGTACCTGTTGCCTAAAATCATTGTCATCTGATTGTGTCCCGGAAAGACCGGAATGGCCGATCTTGTAAATCGCCTCTGCAATAAAAAACCAGCTTGCCCGTTACTCCCTTCAGGGAAATAGGATTAATTTATGGGCGATCGCACGACACGTCGTAGCCCCTGGCTGGAAGTCGCCATTGCGATGGTGGCCGTCGCCACTGCTGCCACTTTGGTTTGGAACCTGCGTTACCGCTGAAGAAGCGGATAACCCCTGCGGTCATCACCCCG
>JAAUTM010000378.1 GCA_012031455.1 Phycisphaerales bacterium | reverse complement strand
GGCCGGTGGCGGCCACGGGATGTGGGGGATGTGAGTTACCTTCTGGACGATGGCCGGTGCGGTCTGGTGCCTGTCCCCGATGCCGATGACTGGGCTTTGGCGCTGGGCTTACTGGCTCCCCCAAACCGATGAACTGGCCCGTCTGACGCGCCTGGCTCGGCTGCGGGTGAGAAGCGAATTCTCCTTTGTAAAACGCGTTCGCCGTGAACTGGATGTGTATGATCAGGTCATGGGGGTTGAGGATCACTCCCAATCGCATAGGCAGGCGGCATGACCCATGATATATATACAATGTACACCCGGTGACAGCTTGCAAGCGGCAAGGCGCGGTGCCATAATTCATAAGTAAGAATCGGTTTCGTTGGTATAGGTAGAAGCGGACAGATATCCCAGACTGGGATACACTGGATATCGATTCAATGTTTATCAGTATCTATCCACAAACATAATCAACCTATATGAAAACACCAATCATCATGATGCCTCCAAAGGACGCAATTACTTGGTATGGGGAGATCTCTATTCTTTCAAGACGACCTCAGCTGAAAGTAACGGAGCACATGCTCTTCTTGAAATGACTGTGAATCCTGGTTCCGCAACTCCTCCCCACATACACCACGCTGAAGATGAAATGTTCTACGTTCTGGAGGGCGAATTATCCCTTTGGTGTGGTGATCAAAAAATCGTCGGAAAACCGGGCTCATTTATTGCGGTTCCAAAGGGCATGGTTCACCGGTGGGCCAATGAAACAAAATCCCCTGCCAGATCACTTGTTTTTCTTGTGCCTGGAGGTTTCGATGAATTCTTGATGAAGATTGGCAAGCCAGCAACCGATTCAGTAAAACCGAGCCTGCCTCCTACCAAAGAAGAAATTGATTTTGCTTTATCGATTGCCGGAAAATACCACATGGAAGTGGTGACTCAATAAAACGCACCAAGTCGAGTACCAAAAGCAGATGCCCGTGATCACGTCTGCCTGACCTCCATTTTACGCCCTGCCCCAACCAATCGAACACTGTTCAGTTGAGCCTCGCCATCCTCGCCTGCTTTGACCCACTCCTTCATTTGCTTATTGGCGCAGTCCTTGAGATCGCCTATCATTACTTGTTGGGAGCGGAGCAATCACAAGCGTCGAAAATCCGGTTGCATGAACCTTCACCAAGCCTCCCCCCACAGGCATACGCCGAGCCCGCTGCAGTGGCGTTGCCCTTGTATGACACACCATGGCCAAGGACCCTCGTTTTATCTGGAATCCGGCACCCAGCTTTTCACCGGCAGCGAATTGCTGGTCAAGGGTGCCTTGGAAACCCAGGGCGGGGTTAACCTGTTAACGGGTTACCCTGGCTCCCCCGTCGCCGGGTTCTTTGATTCCCTCGAAAGCATCGCCCCCCTGCTCAATGAGCATGGCATCGTCGCCAAGATCGCCAATAACGAAGCCCTCTCCGTGGCCATGGTCAACGGGGCACAGATGGTCGGTTGCCGGGCCATCGACCTGCTTCAAATCCGTAGGCCTCCATGTAGCTTCTGATGCCCTGGCGCTGGGGGTGCTCGCTGGCACCCGTGAAGATTCGGGAGCGGTGATCATCGTCGGTGACGATCCCTGGTGCGATTCGACGCAGGTTCCCGCCGACTCGCGTTACCTGGCGGAGCACCTGCGCCTGCCCATCATCGAACCAAGCTGCCCGCAGGAGGTCAAGGACTGGATTCCTCTTGCCTTCAAACTTGGCCAAGCCGGGCGGATCTACATCGGGTATTCGATGACCACCCTCTTGGCTGATGGCGGAGGTACGGTCACCTGTTACGAAAATCATTACCCGCAGGTCAACGAACATCAGCGCCGCACGCTTTCCTACGAAAAGGACATCGAGCCCTCACTGGAACAGACTGTGTTGCTTCCGCCGCGCACCTGGAAGCGTGAAATTGGTTTGGAAGAACGTTTCAATGCAGTCAAAGCCGAAGCCCGCAAGCTGGGCATCAATCGCATTTTGTACCGCCCGCAAAAAGGGGAAGTGGTCCCTATGGGCTTTGTGGCCGCAGGCTGTGCCCATGCCTATCTGGTACACGCCCTCAACGAACTTGGACTTCTGGGTCGCATTCCCATTTTGAAACTGGGCATGTACTACCCGCTGGATGAGCAGATCGTCACTGAATTTGCACGTCAGTGTCAGCAACTCATCGTCATCGAAGAACGTCGTGGCTTTGTCGAACGTCAAATTCTCGAAGCCCTCACCCCCCTGCGCCAGAGCGGGGAACTCGACACTCAGGTATACGGCAAGCAGTTTCCCAAGCCTCACCCCGGCATCCCGGCCACACGCGGCCTGAATCCTTCCATCCTGATCGAACGGCTGGTCCCCTTGCTGCGTGATCATGCTGGCCTGCCCGGCGAACTGACCAACGGCAAGCTCTCCCGCGAACTCGAACGTATCCAAAGCACTGCCACTTATGATGTGCAGATACCCAGCCGAACAGCGACTTTCTGCCCCGGTTGCCCGCATCGTGATTCAGCCAGCGTCCTGCTTGAACTTCGCCGTGATCTGCGCGACCCGACTTACATGCTCGAGCGTCACAAATGCAACCGGTGGACCTGATCTGTCACGGGGACACCGGCTGCTATACCATGCTCATGTTCGAACCTACCAAACCCTGATGCATAACTACTCAGGCATGGGGCTTGGCGGCGGCACGGGCAGCGGAGTGGACCCGTTCATTGATAACAAACAACTGGTATTCATGGGTGATGGCACGTTCTTCCACTCCGGCCTGGTAGCCATCAGTCACTCGATTCAGACCGGCCAGGACATCACCTATATCATTCTGGAAAACAAGACCACGGCCATGACCGGGCATCAGACCCACGCCGGGCTTGATCTGGACCTGCGCGGCAACCAGATGGTCGCTCAGGACATTCAACGCATCGTCGAAGGCATGATCCCCAAGGCCCTTGCCCGGGATGTGCGCATCGTCCGCATCAACCCCGCGGACCGCGATCGTTACCGCAAGCTCATGGAAGAAACCCTGCTGGCCGACGGGGTGAAAATCGTCATCGCCGACAAGGAATGTGGCATCACCTTCCACCGCCGCGTGCGCAGTGCCGAGCGTGAGGACCTGCGCGACTTCGGCTATCTGCCTCGTAAAACCTTCATGAACGTGGCCACCGAGGTTTGCGAATATTGCCTCGAATGCACCAATCAGACCGGTTGTCCGGGCTTGACGATCACCGACACCGACTA
>JAAUTM010000377.1 GCA_012031455.1 Phycisphaerales bacterium | reverse complement strand
AAGCGCATGATGGAAGCACGGCCCAGTCAGCTTTCAGGTGGGCAGCAGCAACGGGTGGCGCTGGCGCGGGCGATTGTGCATGATCCGCAACTGGTGGTTTGTGATGAGCCGACCAGCGCGCTGGATCATCAAACCGGTCATAGGGTGATGGAGTTGCTGCGACAGGTGGCATTGCGGGATGGCCGGGCTTTGATCGTGGTGACGCATGATGCCCGTATTTTTGAATTTGCTGACCGCATGGTGCATATGGATGACGGACATGTGGTGGACATCAAAACCAACAATCGTGGGAACAAGCCCTGAGCAGGGGCCAATGCACAAGGAGTTTGTCAATGATTCGGAAGTATTTCATACCGATACTGGCGTTTGTGGGGTTGTGTTTCACAGCGTTCATGGTGGTAAAAGGGGACAGGCCTGTGCCCCAGTCGCAGCCGGTGGCCGATCCACCCAAGGCCCCTTATGCATCGTTTGTGGCAGGGCCGGGCTGATAGAGCCAGCCAGTGAAAACGTGGCGATCGGCACGCATGTGGCGGGGGTGGTATCGCAGGTGCATGTAAAAGTCGGGGATTCTGTCGCCGCAGGGGCACCGCTGTTTACGATCGATCGTCGCTCGCTGGAAGCACATTTACAGGTGCAAATGGCGCAACTGCAAATTGCCCAGGCGCAACTGGAACGTTTGCAGGCGATGCCACGGGCCGAGGATTTGCCACCGGTGCAGGCAAAAGTAGAGCAGCAACGAGTACAGATGGAGGATTTGCAGGCCCAGCTTGCGCGATTGGAAAAGATCAGCGATGCCCGGGCCATCAGTGAGGATGATCTGATGCGTCGGCGTTTTGCAGTGGAAGCTGCCAAAACACAACTGGATCAGGTGCAATCGCAGTTGGCCCTGTTGCAAGCCGGTGCCTGGGAGGCTGATGTGCTGGTGGCACGGGCACAGGTGCTTTCAGCCAAGGCACAATTGCAGGCGACTGAAACAGAACTGGATCGCCTGACGGTACGCGCACCCATGAATGGCCGGGGTATTGCAGTTGAAAGTACGTGCCGGTGAATTTGCCCCCGCCGGGGTGGCTGCCACGCCTCTGGTGATTATGGGCGATGTGAGCAAAATGCACGTGCGCGTGGATGTGGATGAAAACGATGCCTGGCGTGTGCAACAAAATACCCCCGCCACCGCCTATGCACGGGGTAATGCCCGGATTCATACACCGCTCAAGTTTGTACGTTTTGAACCTTATGTGATCCCCAAGCGATCTCTCACCGGGGAAAGCACCGAACGTGTGGACACGCGTGTATTGCAGGTGATCTTTGCGTTTGAACCGGGTGATCTGCCTTTGTATGTAGGCCAGCAGATGGATGTATATATCGAGTCCGCAGGGTTATGAGGAAAGGGACAGGTCATGCGTGATACTACCAAGTTGGTGATGTTGTTTGTGCTGGTGCTGCTCACCGGTTGTGCAGTGGGACCGCAATACACATCCCCCGCTGGTGACGATGCCCCAGCAATGGTTGCAACCAGCTAACTCAGAGCAATCAGCAGATGCAGTATCGGCATCGGGTAACCTCCGGCAATGGTGGCGGAATTTTGACGATCCGTTACTTGATGCACTCATCGAAGCTGCACTGTCAGGCAGTCCAACTCTCAAAGCAGCACAGGTTCGTCTGCAACAGGCACGGGCTTTGTACAAAGGCACTGCAGGGCAGCAGTACCCCGATGTGGATGTCGTGTCAGGCATTACCCATGAACGACGCAGCGAAAACGCATTGCGGTTTCCATCGGGCAGTGAAACCACGTTGTACCAGGCAGGTTTTGATGCATCGTGGGAATTGGATGTGTTTGGAGCGGTGAGCAGGCAGTTGGAATCCGCTGGTGCAAAAGTGGAAGCAGCACAGATGGAACTGGCTGATGCACAGGTGACCCTGACAGCGGAAGTGGCACGCACCTATATCGAGCTTCGTACCTTGAGGCAACGTTACCGAATCGCCCTTGAAAATACCCGACACCGGCAGGAAGCATACGAACTCATGCTGGCACGCAGGCAAGCAGGGCTGGTTGCAGAGTTTGATGTTGCTCAGGCCCGTGCTGAATGGGCCAGTTCACAAGCGACATTGCCGGATTTTGGATCGACGGCTGCATCAGGCATTGCACGGACTTGAATTGTTGACCGGCGGGTTGCCGGGGTCGTGGTCGGCGCAATTACTCAGTGATGAAACTGAAGCTTGGGGACAGTTGCTCAAGGGATTGCAACCGGTGGGCCTGCCCTCGGACTTGTTGCGGCGAAGACCGGACATCCGCCTTGCGGAGCATCACTATGCTTCAGCCATTGCGCAGGTTGGTGTGGCAGAGGCTCAGATGTATCCGCGTTTCATGCTTACCGGATCGGCAGGTTTGCAAAGCCTGGCTGCGGAGGATTTCTTTGATGCCGACAGCCGGTTTTACACACTCGGGCCTACCGTGCGCTGGCCGGTGCTGCAGTTTGGTCGTTTGCAGGCGCGGGTGGAACAGGAAGAGGCGACTGCGATGGAAGCATCAAACTTTTATGAGGCTACGGTCCTTCGCGCATTGTCGGAGGTGGAATCCGCTTTGGTGGGGTATCACCGTGAGTTCGTCAGAGAAAAGCGACTGCAAGAAGCGCTGGATGCCAATCGTGAAAGCTTGAAACTGGCAGAGGATTTATATCAACAGGGCTGACGACGTATCTGGCTGTGATCGATGCCCAGCGGCAGATATACCTGGCTGAGGATGCAGCCACCCAAAGCAAAGGCGAATTGAGAGTATATCTGGTGACTCTGTATAAATCGCTGGGCGGAGGTTGGGAAGGCTCCGATCTGGATTAACACACTGTGGCTGGTAGGGAGTGTGGTCCTTGGATTCACGAGCCGCAACCGTCAGGGGGCGGTCTTGATAGTACTGTGTATGTGAACTATATCTGCAAACCGCATCATAGTGATAGGATGCTCATCGTAGGCGAATTCATTTCTGCTGGAATGTCACGCCAAGCGGTGCCACGGCCGCAAGTCCCTGCGCAGATAGAAAAGCTCGTGCCTTTTCGTGTTGGGTCGGCTTCAAGTGCAAATCGAAAAACGCCAGACTCAGGGAACGCACCAGTGCCACCTGTTCGGGCTTACGCGGACCGCTGCCTTGGTAACGCGCCCCGGAGATGCCGCCGAAGTCATGACGGGCCCCGTCGAGAATCGCCAGCATCCGGCTTGAGCCATCACTGCTCGCAGGGATCA
>JAAUTM010000376.1 GCA_012031455.1 Phycisphaerales bacterium | reverse complement strand
AGATGTCCGCACCCTGACCGGCAGCATCACGAATCATGTCAGTTGCGACAGCAAGGTTTTGCGATGGCGAAAATCCACCGGGCAGGCGTGCTGGATCAAACCGAGTTTGAACCGACTGGGGCTTTGTTAACGCTGGGTTTTATAGTTGAACGCTTTTTCACATGGTCATCATAGCTGGCAACCGAAATGTTGTCGGGGGCAATGCTGCAGGCAATGTACAAACATGGCCTAACAACTGTCGTACCGCCCATCTATGGTCTTGCCGGATCAATTGTTAAACGAACAGTCGTTTATGCAAACGTAAGGGGTCGATTATTTTACGTCTAATGGCCTGAAATAGCCAATAATGCACTTGGTTTCGCGCACGGCGATCTGTATGTGATTCTTTTCGTGAAAACCAGCGTTTTTGTAAAGTGGCCTACCTTCTACGAATGCGGCGCGTACAGTGTCATATGCCATCAAGTTGGCCGTCTTGTGATGTTCGTGCAACGCATTGATAACCGCACAATCCAGATTTCGTTGAAGTAAATCCTTACCACCAATATTCCTTGGCATTCGTTTGCGATATAAGCGGATACTGTCCTTCATGATTTCGTACGAATTTTTGACCAGCTCCAAGTTGCGTGCATCCAGCAAATTTAAGCAATTTCCCAAATTTATAACAGCACCCACTACGGCAGGTTCATTAATTTTCTGATTTTTGTTGCGTGGACTGCTGATGACTTCACACGCGAATTCATAGGCACGTTGTGGATTATGTTCCCAGAAATAGATGCCTGTACCCAGCCAATCGTATTTGTTTTCACTGGGTTTCAAGGTTTCTTTACCAGTGTATATATCCTCCGCTAGTTTGCGGTCGCAGCCGTGATAGCCGAGTATAAATGTTGGAAGAGCGATATCCAAAATTATTTCTTTGATCGATAGCGTTTAGCAAGTATTACGCCACCCTTTGATTTTCTTGAAATGACTAAAATGCCCGCATCTAATAGAAATTTTTTGGCTACTTCCGGATTTTTTCTGATCTTCAAGCGGAAAGCCTTCATGGCTCTCAACTGAGTATCGAGGCTTTGACCGGTGCTGTTCTGCATAATTTAATTATTGATAATCTATCGGCAATTGTCCACTCATTCAACGGCGAATTGTTTTATCGATTAACGAAATATGATGCTCTATTTTAAGATTCTGGCCAGTTTAACTCCAGTTCACACACAGGTGTTTGCAAGGGCCATAACGTAAACATTTTACCAGTCCAGTGTCCCCAGCCAGGCTTGGCGGAGGGCATCGAGTTTCACCTGTGCAAGTCTTCCATGCTTACGGCAACGAACGGTCAGTTCTTCAGTCATCGCAAAGCAGCCGATCTGACCAAAGGGGATTAAAGCCTGCTGCAAGGATTTCGCCAGGGCATCCCAATCTGATGGGCCGAACTTCCAAAAGGTATCGGCTGGGTGACTCGGCAAAGCAGGCGGTGGTGTCATCCAATTCACGCTCGATGGGCAGGCCATCTAGATCGATATCCAGCCCAAGGTTCCCGGCAAAAGCCATTTCGGCGGCAGCAACCAGCAGCCCGCCTTCGCTGCAATCGTGGGCTGACTGCACCAGTCCGGCTTGTATCAGTTGAGCCACAACCTGCGCAGTGGCGGGGCCACGTTGTAAGTCCAGTTGCGGAATGCGCTGATTCAGCGAAGCGTCCCCGGTGAGTTGCAGGTAGTGCGACCCGCCCATGTTGCTTTGCGTCGTACCGACGATAATCAAAAGGTTGCCCGCCTGCTTGGCATCCATACTGCGGCACTTACGGACATCGGGGACCATACCCAGACCGGTGATCAGCAGCGTTGGCGGAATGGCGATGATCCTGCCATCTTCGGTGGTGAACTGATTGCTCAAGCTATCTTTACCCGACACAAACGGGGTGCGATAGGCCATAGCCCCGTCGTAGCAGGCTTCCGCAGCCCTTACCAGCGAACCAAGGTTACGCACGTCACTGCCGGGATCACATTTAGGCCAGCAGAAGTTGTCGAGGATGGCGATACCCCCGCCCTTATTCACCGCAGGCTCGACACCCACACACACCAGATTACGCACGCATTCATCAATCGCGGCCAGCGTCGCCCAATATGAATCACCCCCGGTAGTTTTTTCACTCAGGGATGGGGCCATACCGCAGGCCAAAGCGATGCCACGGTGGGTGGTGAGTTTGGGGCGAATGACCGAGGCATCCGATGGTCCAAGTTGTTGCGGGCCAACCAGGGGTTTGATGACCGAGCCACCCTGCACTTCGTGATCGTACTGGCGGATGATCCAATGCTTGGATGCGATGTTGGGGTGAGCCAGCAAAGCAAGCAGTGTCGAACTGATGTCATTGGATTTATGGCTGATCGTGTGTGATGTAGCCACACCGGATGCGGGAAGAATCGTGGGTGACCAGTTGGCCTCACGGGTGGGCGTTGGAATGCCATCGTGCAAAAATTGCATCGACAGTTCACCGACCTGCGTGCCTTGGTAATGCAGTTTGAGCACAGGCTGCCCCTGGTCATTGGTGCAGCCAAATTCGCCCAGGTCGCAGAAATCGACATCCTCTGCGGCACATAGGGCACGCAGTTTTTCAAGACTTACAGGGGGCACAGCCAGCACCATGCGTTCCTGTGCTTCGCTGATCCAGATTTCGGTGTAACTAAGGCCCTGATATTTAAGCGGAGCACGATCCAAGTAAACCGTTGCACCCAGTTCCTTGCCCATTTCGCCTACTGCGCTGGAAAAGCCACCAGCCCCGCAATCGGTGATGGCGTTAAACAGTGGCTTGCCCGCCGAGCCGTCGGGGTTCACCGTGTCACGGGCCTGCAAAATCACATCAAGGGTTTTCTTTTGCGTGATGGCGTTGCCGATCTGCACGGCATGACTGAACTCATCAGCATGGGTATCGGTCAGCTCGGCACTGGAGAAGGTGGCCCCATGAATGCCATCACGTCCGGTCGCTCCGCCCAAGGCGATGATGTGGTCACCCGGTTGGGTTTGCCCAAAACATTTATCCAGCGGAAGCAAACCGATGCAGCCGCAGTAAACCAGAGGGTTGCCCAGATAATCGGGGTGGAAGTAGACAGCCCCGTTGACGGTGGGGATGCCCATGCGGTTGCCGTAGTCACGTACCCCGGCCACAACCTGTTGAAGGATGCGTTTGGGGTGAATTATGCCTTTTGGGAATTTCATTGGACTGGCTTTCTCCCCTCGTCCCTGCCGGG
>JAAUTM010000375.1 GCA_012031455.1 Phycisphaerales bacterium | reverse complement strand
AATGTCGTCTCTGCAGCAAGCTTCAATACCAAATACGGACTGTATCAGTTGCACATTGGTTACATGGATATCAACCACCACGAAGCGGAATGATGATACAAGCTCTGCTCATATTGATCGCCTGTTCACAACAAGGCTACTGGATCAGTGGCCAAGAGCAGACCATCGCCCTTAAGTGGGTGTTAACCACCCCTGTGCCATCTGTGACCGTGCATTGGCAACTACGGCTGGATCAGTTGACACTGGCTCAGGGGTCAGCAGCATGGAAAGATCATCAGAAATTGGCTCTCACTATCATCGCTCCGGAAACACGTGTTCGAACCACTGTCGTCTTCCACTGTCAGGTGGTTTCCGACGAAAGTGGCAAGGTGCTTACGAATGCCGAGCATCTGATTCATCTGTTTCCTGCGTCGCTACTTGAAGGAGCCAAATCACGGTTGGACAAGCGTGAGTTGACTGTTTTGGATAAGCAAGGCGAACTATCGGGCTTACTCAAGGCCGCTGGGATTGCGTTTGAAAGTATCAATGACATTGAAATGATGACGAAAGTGCAATGCGATCTATTAATTGTAGATTCAAATGTTTTAACGACCAACGGTCCCGATCAGGCGGCTATCGCAGGCTTGGCAACCCATGGAACCCGCGTACTGATTTTCGCACAACCGCAGTTAACCCACTTGATCCATCAACCAGTCGTCGATCAGGTCATATCCGGTAATCTGGCCTGGCGTTACGACCATTCATTATGGAATCGATTTGAATCAGCCGATCTAGTTTCACTGCTAACCTCGGATCATCATCGTCTGATCATGATTGATCCGCTTCTATTATCCCCAACGACAGAACTGTTATATTGGCCTATAAACGGATCGGATCAAACGGACAAACGCCGTTTTTGTCTGGTAGTAACCCATCCGCTTGGCAACGGTGAATCATTTTCTGTCAACTGCCTTTCACCCGGTTTGCACGTGACCCGCGTGCGCAGTTGTTTCTCGCAAACGCTCTGATTTACATGTCAGGTCAGACACCATCTCGCCGGTTGAACACAACCGAGCCGACTATTAAGTCCAATCTGGCATCTGAGTCGAAAGGCATGATCATGAGATAATGACGATACGTGTTCGACCGATGAATCATTTTACGTCGGAATTACCATACAAGATGAGCCATGAATCACTACCATCATTCGTTCTGGATCATGCAGATTACCTTAACCGTGACACTGGCAATAGTCATGACCGTATCAGGCCAGACTATCACGACCAATGCCCCACAGGCCACAGAAACGACTGCTTCTGTCTATGAGGTGGTGGTAAAGCCAACAAAGGTTAGTCTGGCCGTGCTCGATTTGAGTCATCGCTGCCTGGGAACCCCGAATTGGGCAGACAGATCAGTGCCACGATGACGGCAATATTGTCCACTGAGCCGAATTTGCGATTGGTTGAACGCATCACCCTCCAACAGGCACTACAGGAACAATCCCTGAGTCTGACCGGTCTGGTTGATACCCAGCAGGCGGTGGCTGTCGGAAAATTGATCGGGGCCCAAATCCTTATCAACGGCAAAGTATTTCTGATGGGCAAGAAGGTTTATATCACCGCCAAACTCATCGGTGTTGAGACCAGTCTGGTGGAAGGTGCGCTGGTGCGCGGCGACATTGACAACCCGATGGACGAACTGGTCCTGCAACTAACCCAGAACATTACCCAGAGCCTGCAAACCAAGGCATCCAGCCTGATCCCTCCGTCACAAGCACTTGATTTCTATGAAAATCTCAAGTTGCAACTGCGTGATCGCAAACTACCAACCATTGCAGTGGCGGTACGCGAGTCACACATTCCCGAGCGCCGCGCAGCCGAACTGGACCCCGCTGTGGAAACAGAAATCAAAAAGCTACTGCTTGGCGCCAATGTTCGTATTGCGGATGTTGATGCCAATGAATTGACACGATGGATTAAGCAATCAGTGACAGAAGCAAACAAGCCCTGGCCGCAATTGCTGTCCTCGGCGGACCTGATTGTCAGCGGCGAAGCTTTCAGTGAATTTGCTGGTCGTACCGGACAACTGATCAGTTGCGTTGCACGAGCGGAAATCAACGTAATTGATCGTAAAACCGGCCGTGTCGTGCTGGCGGAAAGTGTCACTACCAGAGCTGTCGATCTATCGGAAAACATCGCCGGCAAAACAGCACTTGATCGCGCCGGCCGACAAATAGCTATCGCCCTTCTGCATCATCTTGCCAACACAGTCGATCAAATCAGGATACAAGAATGATACCAATCGAGCCTTCTGAACAATCCCCTGCACGCAGCTTGATAACCGATAGTGCGTGCATAACCGTGTTCGTCGTGCAATAAGACTTCTTCTGCGCTGCCGGACCAGCCATAGAAAACAATACCCAATTTAAGCCTAGGAGATGTTTCGCCATCTCTCGCACCAATCCACTGACAACGACTCGCCATGATTTAGTTTCTAGCCTTTCTTGATGACATTCAGTATCCCTTGATATGGGTTCGTATCTACTCAACCGGTGGAGAGCAACAACCGGTCTTTATAGGGTCCTGACGCAGATGTTCTGGTGGGGTGATGTTAGGCTCATGCGAAGAATAGACTCCGGCGGCGGCGGGAGCGTAGAAGAAATAGCTTCGGCTTCCACTGCGTCACCACCTTGCGCAGTTGGGCGAATGACTTGGGCTTCCTTTCTCAGGAATGCACGCGGCCGAGCCGCGAATCCACTATTGTATCAAGCCATGCATTATGGGAGGGATTTCATCCATCGCACCCACACCCCGGGTTCGGTGTATCGCGTCTGAGCAGACGCTGCACCGACGATAGCAAGCTGGTTTGCAAAAACTAGCCGTACGCTTAATCACATCAACCGCGGTCTCGCCGTTTTTGTGCGATGCATGCATATCACCCTGATGTTGATCACGCTCCCGTTGCAGGTTGTTACCTCCGCACCCCCCTTAAATCAAGCCCTTTTCACGTAATTATAAGGTGATACCTTCGCTATCCGCTGAGGTAGTCCTGAGCAGGATCGCAATGATCTTGCGCTGATTCCACGGTTCCGCCACGCACTGTGCGAGGGCGGTCGTGTTCCCACACGGCCGTCCCTCCACGGGGACGGTCTCTTTCTATCAAGGAGCGTCCCCATGACTACTTATCTGCTGTCCACTGCCTCGTTCTCACCCGTTTTGAATTCATCGCCAACCTCTCACGCACCCCCCGGCTCCTTCAGCCT
>JAAUTM010000374.1 GCA_012031455.1 Phycisphaerales bacterium | reverse complement strand
AGAAGATCGGCTCAGTTTGCATGTCAATTTAGCCTTGATTGGATTATGCATCAGGGTCGCTGGTCAAACCTGCCGGTCAAATCCCCTTGCGATCCCTTGAAATAAACAGAATAACTCCAATTCGGACCAGTTATCCAGAAGCCAACTGTGTAATAATGTTTGTTTTATAGCGTTTGGGTGATTCAGGTGATTGAGATTGAACAGGGAGCAGGAACAGGTGGATAAAAACAAGGATTACGAAAAAAGCGAGAGTCCCATATTTCTTTGGCGATGTTGGCAGGAGGCGGTGCAGCAAGTCAAGGTGGCAAAAGCATTGGAAGAGATTTTCAAGCAGGTGGGGCAGGCTATTGAACAGCGAGGCCCTCAGTGCTGGGTATCGGGACGTTGTTGCCATTTCGAAAGTTTCGGGCACAGGCTTTTATGTCAGTGGTCTGGAAATCGCGTGGGTGCTTGCGGAGCTGAGTAAGGAACGACGGGAGTTGGCTGATGGTTTGGAGATCAGCAGATGGGTTAAAGGTGGATTACAGGATGGTTGTGTCTTTCAGCAGGGACATCGTTGCGGAATCCATGCCTATCGGCCCCTGGGTTGCAGGTTGTTTTTTTTGTCAGCGAGGTACACAGGATTGGCAACATGAAATATACGAGGTGATGCTGGGGCGATTGAGACGCGTGCATGAGCAGTTTGATTTGCCTTACCGGTATATGGAATGGCGGATGGGATTGGCCGAGGCAGTCAGTTGCGGGCTGCTTAGTACTGATCCAGCAGGCCAATGACTTCACGGGGGTGATGCACGATGGCCATGGCCCCGGACTGACGCAGTTCCGCTTCTTCTCGGAAACCCCAGGTGGCACCCACGGCAAAGAAACCGGCATCGGTGGCGGTGAGCATGTCCACCCGTGTATCACCAAGATATAGCCAGTGCTGCGTGGCAATATTGAGTTGGCGGGCGATGAGCAGGGCTGAGGTGGGATCAGGTTTGAGTGCTGGGGAGCCTGGTTCGTGCCGATGGCCTGCTACCGTTGCAAAAGCCCATGATCCCAGACGCTTTTGAACTGCCTCCACAGTTGCAGCATGGGGCTTGTTGCTAAGCACCACCAGAGGCAGCCTGCGACGGGACATTTCATCGAGCATGTCGGCGATGCCGGGGTAAGGCTTTGTCTGATCCAGGCCGTGCGCCAGTTGCCAGGTTTTGAAACGCTCCATCGCCTGATCCCTGTGCTCAACATGGTCAGGGCCTAGAATTTGTTCCACCAGCCAGGCCGCACCTTGACCAGCCAGGTAACGGTAATCAGCAACCGGGCGAGGTGGAAGGTTGTACGACCTAAGGACATGGTTACCTGCCACGGCGATGTCCGCCAGGGTGTCGAGCAGGGTTCCATCGAGGTCGAACATGACAGCTTGAAATCGTGGCATGATGGCGGCATGGTAATGGAAAACCAACAGGACCGTCGGGCCTATGCTACCGGCGCTTTGCGTATGAAAGCACAACCCCTTAATCTTCGTTCAGTTGATTCCATTGACCCATCGAGTTCAACCATCATGGATGAAAAGCAGTTGCAGGGTATCTCCAGCGCCTTGGCACGCATCCCGCAGGGGTTGTATGTCCTGACGGCGCAACATGAGGAACAGCGCACGGGGATCATTGTGAGCTGGGTGCAGCAAGCCAGTTTCCAGCCGCCGATGGTGAGTGCTGCAGTCGGCAAGGGCAGGCAGATCATGCCGCTGATCAGCGAATCACGCTGGTTCACGCTTTGTCAGGTACCCAAAGGCGACAAGGTGTTGTTGCGTAAGTTCGCCTCCAGCCCGGACCCGGGTGATGATCCTTTCATGGGCATGGACTTGGTGAATGTCGCTGGATGCAAGTCACCGGTGCTGGTGGGGGCACTGTCGTATCTGTCCTGTGAAGTGGTCTGCCACATGGATATTGAAGGCGACCACGACTTGTTCATCGGTCGGGTAAGACAGGCAGCGTACCTGTCAGGTGAACCGCATCTTCACGTGAGGCAGAACGGTTTGAAATATTGAGGTACTTCGGTCAGGCAACCCGGCCTACGATCAGGGCATGAACATTTCATCGACAGTGCCCAGTGCTATCAATGATCCGGTCAACGCCCGAATTCTGGCGGTATCGGAAGATCAGATTCAGGGTTTCCACGAGCATCCATTTGCCCAGATTGCAGAGGCAAGCGGGGTGGATGAATTCACGGTCTGTGAACGTATTGCATGCATGTTGCGGGCAGGAGTGATCAGACGGGTTCGGCAAACACTCATGGCCAGCAACCTTGCGGCCGGGGCCTTGGTGGCGTGGCAGGTGCCTGCGGATCGATTGAATGAGGCCTTTGATTTTTTTCATCTGCAGGACCCTTTTTCTGGGCATGTGGTGATTCGCACCACGGATAGTCAATCTGCTGGGTCGAACTACCGACTTTGGACCACCGTGAAGGTGCCACAGGGTTTTGAGATGCAAAAGCATTGCATGTGGCTGGCAGAGCGGGTGGGGGCGACAACGTTTCGCATGATGCCGGCAAGAAAGCTGTTTGCACTGGGGGTGGGGCATATGCGGCGACGCACCATTTCACCGGGTGACAAGACGGAGGAATCTGCTCGAGTCATCGACATTCAGGAAATCAAACTCAGTGATGAAGAATGGCGGGTGCTCACGGCACTTAAACGTGAACTGGCGGCGGAGGATATCACTCACCAGCCCTGGCCCGGCCGCGCTGCGGAGGCGGGGGTCAGTGTCGAAAAGTTTTGCGCAACAGCGAGCAAGCTGGCACAACAGGGAGTGCTTGGGCGTTTTTCCACATTTTTGGAACATGTCAAACCATTGGCTGATGGCGAAAGGGTCACCCGTTTCAACGGTTTGTTTCACTGGGCGGTGCCTGCGGGGAAAGAGATAGAGGCAGGTCGCCAAGTGGGGCGGTTTCACATTTTGACGCATGCGTACTGGCGTGAGGGCGGGCCTGAGTTTAAGGGTGTAAACATCATGGCGGTGGCACACGGGCTGGATAAACAACTGCTGCTGGAGCACAAGGCTGCGATTGATATGCACCTTGCGGAGGCGGGTATCCCGGTGAGTTACACCAATATGTTTTGGGGTGGGCGCAGTGAGATCAAGCCTTCGGAAATCGCACCCATGGAGTATGAGAAGTGGTGCAAGCAAATGGGGATTGATGCAGCGGGGATGCGGGCGTAGAGCAATGTGAGTTCGAGTGTAGCGTCTTGTAATCCCCCGCCACGGCGAGGTCTACGACTCTCCC
>JAAUTM010000373.1 GCA_012031455.1 Phycisphaerales bacterium | reverse complement strand
GGCTTCGGTCATCGGCAGCTTGTCGCCGTCGTGCTTGTAAATCACACAGCGGTAGTGATCCAACTTCCAAAACGTTGGCCGGGTACCTAAAACTTCATGCAACAGCAACTCAAAACTTGCCCCTGCTGATTCAAACTGGTAACCCTGATTTTCCAATTCGGCCACCCTGTCGATGAGCTTCTTCTGCACCGCACGATCACGGGCCTGCGGGAATCGCTCCCCCAATGTGGCTGACACATTCGACACCCCTGCCAGTTCACTCACCAGCACTCGACGGGTGTTACCCACCTGATCGGGCACGATGTGCTCATAACTATGGGCCACTTTCTGAATAGCGTGGACATGCATCCCGCCTTTGTGGGCAAATGCCGATGGACCGACATAAGGCTGGTTCACCACCAGATTCAGGTTGGCCAGTTCATAAACAAATCGGCTGGTCTCGGTGAGTTTGGCAAGCGATGCCGACATCGAGCCACCCGTTTGGGTCAGTACTTCGTAACCCATTTTCAAGGCGAGGTTGGCCGCGACGGTGGTGAGGTCCACATTCCCGCAGCGTTCGCCAATGCCGTTGATGGTGCCCTGCACCTGCACCGCCCCTGCTTCCACAGCCGCCAGTGAATTGGCCACCGCCAAACCGCCATCGTTATGCACATGGATGCCCAGCAGTGCATCGACATCAGACACCCCCGCCCCCGATGCATTGTGTTGCAGTTCACGGGGCAGGGTCAAAATGAACTTTTTCAGATCGCTGATTGCCTGAGTGACGAAAGCCGGAAGCGAGCCACCGTTGGTATCGCAGAGAATCACCCGGACGGCACCACCTTCCAATGCAGCCCGCAGCGTGGCCATGGCATAATCACGGTTGGCGCGATAGCCATCAAAAAAATGTTCCGCATCGTAAAAAACCATCCCGCCACGTGGTTGCAGGTTCTGGGCACAGAACGCCACCGAATCACGGATCATTGCCAGGTTTTCATCCCTCGACACGCCCAGTATTTCATCGACGTGCAGGTCCCAGGTTTTGCCCACGATGGTGATGACCGGTGCCTGCGAAGCGACCAGAGCTTTCATGCCCGTGTCATCGGCAGGGCTGATGCCTTTACGCCGGGTCATGCCAAAGGCGCACACCTTGGCGTGTTTGAGGGTGAGCTTTTGCACCTGCTCGAAGTAGGCGACATCTTTGGGGTTCGAGAGCGGGTAACCGCCTTCGATGTAATCAATGCCCAGGGCATCCAATTGCTGGGTGATTTTGAGTTTGTCAGGCAGGGGAAAGGATACACCCTCACCCTGGGCACCATCACGCAGGGTGGTGTCATAAAGTTCGATGCGGCGGTTGGCGGTACTCATGGCTGGGTTCCTCGGGTTGGCTGGCTTCCTTGGGTTGTGAACATTGTGCGATAAATCGAGACATAAAAAAACCCGCCTTGGCCGGCGGGTGTGAGCGATCTAGCTTCGTCATGACACCACCGGCCTACCTTCGGTTGGAGGTAATAATGCTGATGGCGATGATGGTGGTGGATTTCATCATGGTTCTCTATGCAATAATATTAACGCATGGTGGCAAATAGGCAAATGGTTTTGATTAACGAATTCTAGCCACTGGCATTCACAGACTTGATCCATATCATTTCCTCCATGGCTGATCTGGGCTAAACTTCCCACCGACCGAATATGATCAACGTCATCGAGGGGTCCAGGATCGAATCTTGAGCGCCAAATACCAACGCATCCGACAACAAGACCTGCTGCTGCCCCCGCCTCTGCGCTGGCTGACCCGCGCGTTTCCTCCATCACTCTGGCAGTGATCCTGCTTTCGAGCATCGCCCTGTATGGGACCATCGCTTCCGTCCCCGTGGCGTTTCTGGCCAAAGGCCTGATCTACGGCTTCACCAGTGTCGGGACCACCGGCCTGGCACTGATGCTCGCCTACCTGCTCCTCCAAAAAGGTCGAAGCTTCGCCACCACCCTTGTCGCGTTATTGGTCGCCCTCATCGGTATCGGCGCCAATGCTCTTGCCTGGTTGTCGGCCACGCACTGGATCAGCACCCACCCCTGGTTCCAGCTAAACAAAGCCACCATCATCTACCGCCTGCCCATCTTCGAAATGACCGAGCTTGAGTTTTACAACAGTCCGGTGATGAAACTGATTCTGGGGTTGTTCATCATCAACATGATCTGGGCGACCATTCGCCGCATCGAGTTCTGCTTTCCCAACCTGGGGGTGCTCACTGTTCACACCGGTATTGTGATGATCGCTCTGGGCAGTCTGTTTTACTCCCAGGCAAAAATTGAGGGCGACACCATCCTTTTCCGCCGTGATCTTGGCGGCCAGCCGATCGACCGTTTCTATGACAAAACCACCCCCGCCCTTTATTTTTTAACACCTCAGGGGCAACCTGTGCTGATGGCTGACCTGAGCGGGTTACCCCGATACAACGATTATCTGGCTGGCCAGCCAAGCTCCCTGAATATCGCCCTGCATCAGGATCCTGCGTTCAAACAGCTTTTTGGTGAAACACTCAAAGTTAGCATCCGTGAGTTCATCGCATACGGGCAACTCGAAGATGTGTGGGTCGATGCCCGGGTGCATGGCAACATCAGCAACGACACCCCGCTCAACCCAGCCTTGCGGCTGGAATTGGGCGACCGTGACAAAACTCAAGGGTTGATGGTGGCCATGCTGCTGGCAGGCATCCCCAACCAGCGTGTCATGGAAATGCCGGGATTTGCCATCGAGTATTTGCACCAGCCTGATCCGGATCACATAAGCAACCTCATGGCTGAGTTCGAAGGCCCGCATGGGTTGGTCGTCGAAATCCCCGCCCTTGCTTATCGCAAGGTTTTGCCCATCACCGAAGGTCAGACAATTTCATTGGATGACACCGGCTATAACCTCACCATCGAAAAAATCGGTCCCTACGAATTGCGTTTTGTCACCCCCGGCTACCAGGGCGTCAGTGACACCCGCGCCATGGTTCGCATCACTCAGGCAACCGCACCTTCACTCGTGTGGTCATGCACCGTTACCCCGAACGCTCGCAGGATTTCACCCCTGCCCCCGATGACCCGTCGGTCGGCCCGATGGGACGGCGAAGTGATCCTGATCCATCCATACGCCTCACCTATGTGGATGCTTCGATCCCGCAGTTTCGATTGCTATCCAGCAAGCAGGATTTGTCGGACCTTGAACTCATGGTTCGCTTGCCGGGGATGAAAGCATTTCGCGGTCAGTTCCCTGATGATCGTTTTCCGCTGGGGCGGATGGA
>JAAUTM010000372.1 GCA_012031455.1 Phycisphaerales bacterium | reverse complement strand
AGCACGTGGACACCGATGTCGATCATCGGCCGCCGCCTTGCAGTTTCTTCTGGCCGAACACGCCCCAGTTGGGGATGCCCCGGCGACGCAGTGCCTGCACCGCGCGAACATGATGTCACCAAACACGCCCTGGTCCGCAGCGTTACGGATGAACTGGGAGTTGGGGTGGTAACGGTATTGGAAGCCGATCACCAGTTTTTTGCCGGCTTTTTTGGCGGCGGCGATCATGGCCTCACATTCCTTGGGGCTCATGGCCATGGGCTTTTCGGTGATGACGTGGGCGCGGCCTGGCTGGCTGCGATGGAAGCCGGGGCATGCACGACCATTGGGGTACAGTACGGATACCGCATCGGGCTTGACCGCTTTGAGCATTTTCTTGTAATCGGTGAAGCACTGATCCTTGGTGGTCTTGGTCTGTTCCATGTAGCGGTGCATACGGTCCGGGATCAGGTCACACAAGCCAACGATTTCGACTTCGGGCATCTTGACGAGGGAATTGATGTGAGTGCCCGCGATGCCGCCGGTGCCGATGAAGGCAAGTCGCAGTTTCTTGCCCGTGGATTGAGTCTGTTTTTCTTCTGCAAATCCTGTTGAGTCAACGCCGCTGTTGGCCATGTTGCAAAACTCCATTGATGTTGTCGGCTCACCGAGCCGTGGTGGTAATAATCATCGAGTCAGCGCCACATTGTGCGGTCTATGGCTGGAGCTTGCAAGTGGCCCGATGGTTCATAGCCTTGTTCATGAGGTTTATACCTCCTCAAGCACGGCGGCGTGTCACACCCAGAATAAGTCCCGTCAATGCGAGCATGCCGGTCGCCATGGTTGCGGGTTCGGGCACCGCCGGGTGAGTGACGATATGGCTGGCGCTGATCACATCATTGCCGCAGCCCCAGCTGATCTGAAAATCAACCGTCGTGAAAGTCGGAGGCAGCTCAAAGGTGAATTCGTAAAGGTAGCTGTTGTTTTCGTTTTTGTTCAAGCCGTTCTGGTTGATGGTGCCGTAGTTGTAGCTGGTGGTGTTGATGCTGCCGACTGGCCCGGTAGGATCGCCCCCGCTGACGAACATCGCGGCCAATTGACCGGGGGTGTTGTTGATCTGGCTTTCGATGTTGAAATTGCCTGCGTAGGTGTTGCTGTTGATCTGCAAACCGGCGGTGCTGACGTTGTCATACACTTGACCGGCCGGTAAACCTTTGGAGGCAGTTTGCGTGACGAGTCCCATATCAAAGCCGGGCAGGCCATCGGTGTTCATGAGCAGGTCGCCCAGCAAAATGGAATTGTCTATTTTCCATGAGGAGCTGGTCACCAGCAGCACCTGAAAACTGGAGCCGATGTTGCGGATGTGCAGTTCCTCAAGGTCGTAGGCTTCGCCGCCGCTTGGCCGAAGACCGATGGATCCGCCATAGTTGATCGGGGAAGTGTTGTTCTGACGACGCTGGTGGTGTCAACAGGTTGCAGTGAAGCATCAAAGGGTTTGATACCCCAGTCGCTGACCAGACCACCGGCTCCGAGCGTCAGGGCATTGGTGGAAGCAGTCAAACCACACAAACCCGCTGCGGCCAGGGTGGTGATGAGGGTGTGTTTGCGGAAGTTGGTCAGGTGACGGGTGAACATTGAACTGCTCCTTGCCAGTGAGGGCGGGTACCGCCCAGGGTTGATAAACCTTGTGGGTGGTCACGGCTAAGGTTGGCAGCCCGGCTTGAAGGGTCTGATGCTCAGTCAGGAAATCTGATTTTTCATCGCAATCCGGCGGCGACACGGTTGCGACGGCCCGGCGAGGCAATTAACAGACAAGCGAGACTCATGCCAGAACCCCCGTGATGCTGTGGTACAGGCGCAAGAACCCGTGACTTCTCTTGTTTTCAAGGGTATTTGCGAGAAATGGGAAACAAGGTAAACCTTGTGGTCTGTAGCTGCTGAGGTGCCATGGCTACAAAGGATGAGTCATCAAGCCATCTTGAGGCACCATCACGGCAGCATGATGTGGCAAGCGGCGATTCAGTTAGGTGCCAGCTTTGATCTTGTACACCCGCGCCAGAATCGCCTGCACATCCCCCGGCCGGTCTTTGGCTGCCAAAGCTTCCTCCACCCAGCGCAATGCCTGCAATCGGTTTTCACCGAGTTGGACCAGCACCTCCACCGATTCACGCGCCAGCGAACGGCCACCCTGATCGGCCCCTGAAGTTTCACCTGCGGTTGATCCTGATGCGGCAGTATCCACGACAGCACCCGGCAGCGAACCAGCGGCTGAATGCAAAAACGCATCCACCTTGCCTGATAGTTCCGCGATGATCGTGTCAGCAGTGCGCCTGCCCACATCCGGCAAACTTTGCAGGAGCGCCGCATCACGGTCCGCGATGGCGGCTGCGATCTGCGAAGTGGCAATGGCCATGGCTCGCAATGCCTTGCGGTTGCCGATGCCCTTGACGGTGGTGAGCAGTTGAAAAAAAGCTTTGTCGTCCGCTGTTAGGAACCCGGCCAAGCGGGGAATGAAGGAACTACCCTGATTTTCCGATTGCAGGTAGTAAAGCGTGTGCAGGGTGATGGTTTGACCGATGGAGGCCCCCAGCCGACCAGCGGTGTAGGCCGGGGCGAGCACTTCGTAGGTCAGTCCGCCTTCAACACGCACCAGCAGCGATGCCTGGCGGATGTCATCAAGCACACCAGTAAGTTTGGCGATCATGCGGGGATGATACCAGCCTCTGTCGTGGTGCGATGAATACGAATACGTCCATGAAAAAACCCACACCGATACGGTGTGGGCTTCGTTTACATTCACCTGCCCTCATCTGTTGTGTTTCACTTCATGTTTCCACCTCAGGTCATGGGCAGAATCGACTCGTATGTATTCATGCCCGCACCTGCAAGGCAGTGTTCGATGATCTGTTTGCCCACCGGGTCCAGTTCTGCAAAGTCGAGGTATGGTTTGAGCTGATCGGCGAAGAACTTCTGCAAAATAGCGGCACCTTTGTCATAAGCCTGATCGCCCACCTCCGGCTGGGTGTTCACTTCAAGGAACCAGTGTGGCACGGTCACGCCTTCCATCTGCATCGAATAAAGGGCGTAGCCCAAAAGCGGACAACGAGCCGGGCTGAGTTGACCGGGTCGGAAGCGTGCCCCGCCCCGACGAGCCAGGTATTCACGGGCCAGCCACTGCGGCATGAAATCGGTGCGCCAGGCACCAATGTGCTGGTTGGGGCAGAGAATATAGCGGGTGCGTGGGTGCCTGCGGATTTGATCCAACAGAAGGTTGGCCTGATGACACGCCGACCGGTGGCAAGGGCCGAG
>JAAUTM010000371.1 GCA_012031455.1 Phycisphaerales bacterium | reverse complement strand
GGCCAGCAAGGCGGGAAACAGTATGATTTTGTGATGAAGCAGCCCCATGCCTACGACACGTGGGTGGGCGAGCGCGGGGCGGGTCTGTCCGGCGGTGAAAACAGCGATTGTCGATTGCCCGGGCGCTGCTTTGTGAGCCGAGGGTGCTGATCCTCGATGAGGCCACCAGCAGTGTGGACAGCGAAACGGAATTGCATATCCAGCAGGCCTTGGCGGAGCTGGTCAAGGGCCGAACCAGCATCATCATCGCCCACCGGCTATCCACGTTGCGCAACTGCGACAACATCATGGTGGTGGATGAGGGAAAAATCATCGAGGTCGGTTCGCATAGCCAGCTTATGGCACTGGACGGGAAATACGCCCGCATGGTGCGCATACAAACATCAGTGAGCAAGGAGGCCAGCGTTGATCAGGTGATCCAGCATGAAATAACCCAGGCGCAGGATCAGCCGATCGAGCGCCCGGAATTGAAGACGGATGAGGTCACGGGCCTGACGCCGATAAGCGGTCATCGGCCACGCTGGCTCACGCCGGAGCATGTTCGCATCCACCTTGGCAATCACAACGCCCTGCATGTGACGATCACCAACGAACGCATATACAGCGGAGTGTTCGCCCTGCGCTGCATGCCTGTGAGTGATCCGCAGAAGTACATCAGCCTGCGCTGGCATGATGCGGACAATCGCGATCAGGAGATCGGGCTGATTCGCGCCTTGACGGACTGGCCTGCTGACGCTCGGGAACTGATCGAAGCCGCCCTGACACGACGCTATCTGCTGCATGAGGTGATTTCGATCGAGTCGATCAAACCGTTCCACAATTACCTGGATTTTTCGGTCATCACGGATCACGGGCCGATGACCTTCATCATGCGGCACTCCGGTTCGGCGGCCATCGACTACGGGCACACGGGTAAGCTGCTCATCGATGTCGAGGAGAATCGCTTTGTCATCCCCGACCTGAATCGATTGACAGAACGACAGCGTGCCTTGTTCGAACGCTATGTCTATTGGTGATGCGCACGGTTTGTCAGAGCCGTGAACGGCAAACCACTCGCTTCCGCTCGTGGCTCTGACGAACAGTGAAGTAGGGTGGGTCAAGCGAGTCGGCGAGTGGACCCACCATGATGAAGTGGCCGAGTGGCCGAGTGGCCAAGTGGCCAAGTGGTCGATTGGCCGAGTCACTCGTATCGGTTAGCGCCGCGACTTGTCGCGTCTGGGATATATCAAAGCCGCGCACGGCAAACCACTCGCTGCCGCTCGTGGCTCTGACCAACAGAGTACATCCGTCAGAGCCTGCTGATGCTTGAAAAAAGCCTGCGGGTTTTCACCCACAGGCCTTGGTTGGAGGCGATCACGGGGGGATTAACCCCGTGGTATTCGCCGGGTCATTTCTTGCAGCCACAGGTTTCGCACTTGCAGCATTCACACTTGGCGCAGCTGCACTTTTCACACTTGCAGCAGGTGGTGCAAGCCGGCTTCCCGGCCGGAGCCTCGGCAGCGGTCACCAGTGAGGGACCCAGCAGGAACATCGAAGTCGCAAGCAGTGTCATGAGAGTACGCATAGCAAGATACCTTTCAAGTTGGGATCAGCCCGGTGAACAGTGTGTGTTCAGCAGCAGGTTCATCCCCGCGCGACCACAGTCAGGCCGTGGCAGCGCATGTTGTTGAATGAATGTTCAGTAGCAAACAGAAAACAACCAACAGGTTTGATAGACCCGAAGAGATTGGGGGGGAATCAAAGCAGACGGGGAGGGGGGGAGACAGGCTCCAAACTGCGAATCAAGGTGCCTTCGGATTCCAGAGAACAAGCAGGAACCACCGGGGATTCGAGCATCAGCGCTTGTGAACCCGCCAGCAGGACCGTGATGACCGGGATGCAGACGCATCGTTTGCCACAGGATTCCGGGGCGCAGTCGGCAGGAGCTTTCACCGGCGATGGTGATGCATCGGATAACGCAGCAGCGTCTGAGACAGGTTCTGTCGGGCAGCAGACAGCCGATGCATTCATCAAATGATTTGCCTTGAATGCGATATCCACGGGGATTCCGGGGCAGTCTGGCTGCAACAGGAACATACCGGGTTGTGGGCATGGTGCGATTGGGGCGTGGCCTGACTGGTCAAGGGTAAACCCATCAGCAGCATCTGCCAGATCAGACAAACCTTGATGAGTAAAGTGAAGTTCATTCGCTACCCGAGCTTGATACGCATATCGGCTATATCGAGTTCAATTATTCTAACTATAGAATCATTTTAATTGAATTACAATCAAAAAATGGGAAGTTTTAGATTATAACTCACTGGACGCACGGCTGGCGTTTTCATCGGTGGTAGCGGGCAGGTGCAGGCCACATTCCTGTTTAAGCCCACGGAAGCGCCCGGAGCGTTCGTGTTCCTCCGCAGTGATGGGTCGTGTCGAATGCCAATCCCCGATGGAGGCATACCCATGCTCACGCAGCGGGTGATATGGCAGGTCATATTGCTTGAGGTAGTCGTGTACCTGTTTGCTCGTCCAATTCAGGATCGGATGCACTTTGAAAAGGGGGCCTTGTTTTTCGACGGCTCGCAATTGGTTGCGATGCTCGGTCTGCCCCTTGCGCAGGCCCGCCAGCCAGACCGTCGCCCCCAGCTCCCGTAAAGCCCGCTGCATGGGTTCGACCTTACGCAGACGATCGTACTGATTCAGGGCTTCAGGGGTGTCCAGTTCCCACAGCTTGCCATGCATAGCTTCCATGCGTGCGGGAGAAAAATCGGATTGGTAAACCTTCAAATTGAGGTTCAGGCGTTGGGTGAGCGATTCCGCAAAGTGATAGGTTTCCGGGTGCAGGTAGCCGGTGTCGATAAAAATGACCGGGATGTCAGGTACCACCTGCGTGGCCAGATGCAGCATCACCGCAGCCTGCACCCCGAAGCTGGAACTGAGCACCAGCCCCTTGCCGAATTGCCCGTAAGTCCCAGCGTATGGTTTCCATGGCGCTGGCCTTTTCCAGGCTGACGTTCACTTGCGCCAAATTAATAACCGATTGATCGATTGTCGTGGTCGTCATTTGATATTCGCCCATTTAGGTCGTTGATTTCTTTATCATATGACCCAAATGGGAAGAATCAATCGATCCACTTAAGTTTTGGTCATGACCAGCAGCCAATCGAACATATGTGGCTGGATGGGGGCCTGCCATTGGCCGTTGGTATCACCGCTGATAACGCCCAGCTCATGGCGTTTGAAAGTGTTGGGTTCCAGCGTTAGGCTGCCTGATACTTGACACCCGGTTCCAGGCCATTGACCATCGGGCC
>JAAUTM010000370.1 GCA_012031455.1 Phycisphaerales bacterium | reverse complement strand
CTCACCCTCACTCCTTGCCTCCCCCCGGCTCCCCCGGTTCCCCCAACGACAGCGCTGCAATTTCATCCAGCGGCAACATCACTTTTCCCAAAAGTTCCTGATCCATCAACACCATCCGGTTCTCCAACCTCACCCCCTGCACCACCAGCCAGCCACCACCTCGTAAATAAAATTCTCCCTGCTTCTTTGCTGGTTGCCTCAACCCCTTGCCTTTGAGCCCCTAGTGATTTGCCAGCAAACAGTCGAACGTCCGCACCATCGACTTCTCGCATGCGTTCACCCGCAAGCACCCATCGCCCATCTTTGCGGATGCTCTGCACCGATCCTTCCACAACCTCGCCTTCGATCAGCTCCATCCGATCGGCCAGCACACTGACCGATGTCATCACCAGCCAGCACCAAAGCAACCAGCCGATGCAGCTCACGCCCCCGCCCTGGAGTGTTCCATCTCCGTTTTATTTTCACCCGCGGTTTTCATGGGTTTTCTTCTTCCGCCAGGTTGCGGTAATACTGTTCCACCAGTTCCCCATAGCGATCCGGGAACCGCTCTTTGAGGGCCTCCAAAATTTCCTGACGCTGGCGATCCTGCAGTTTCAGCCAGTCTTCCCCCGCCGCATTGCGTCCTGCGCGTTGTGCGCCCATGCGAGCTTCCCCCACCGGTGCCACCGACTGCTGAGCCGGGGCCGAGGGATTGGCATTGCCCGATGGCGACCCCTGCCCGTTGCCTGCCTTCCCACCCGATGACCCGCCTGCCTGTTCCTTGTTCTGCGCATCCTCAATCAGCTTGTCCAGCAAGGCCACCACCTGTTGTTGCACCTTTTGTGTCGAGTCGTCCGCTTGTGCCTGCGCCAGCCTTCGCCTTGAAAAATCCATGTGACCTGCCACTTCCCCCAGCGTTCCGGGTTGCTGGTCCGCCAGTTCCCTGAGCCTTGCCTGTGCTCCGAGTTTCCAGCGAGGGTGTGCCTCCGGGTAGTTCTCCAAAACAATTTCAGCGTGGCCCGTGCTTTTCCCCTCCAGCAATTCCGCCTGACACACCCCAGCATGAACAAAGCTTCGCTCGGTTCCCTGCGGTTTCCGGGGGCAGCTTCACAAGCGCATCGAGCATGGGCAGCGCTTCTTCATAGCGATCCTGATTCACTAGCAACCGCGCCAGCAGCAATCCTGCATGATTCCTCAAACTTTCATCCCTATGACCGACCAGTGACCGCAGCCATTTTTCCGCTTCGTCCAACCGGTCCTCATCAATTGCCCGGTACGCCTGCCCCAATGTCGGATATTGCGCAGCCAGCCGATCAGCCTCTGACATCGAACTCAAGCTCGCCATCACCTGGCCCTGCGCTGCCACCATTGGCCCCGGGTTGTTCATCGGGTTGCTTTCGCGCTCCGCTGCTGATACCGCTGACAGCCATCCCCAAGCTGTCAGCACCATCATCAAACAACATCGCCGGGTCACGTTCATTGTTCTGCCAGCTTTCTCGCCAGGTCACGCGCTTCTTCCTGCCGCCGGGCCAGCCGGGCAAGCTCCTGCGCACGACTGGTTTGATTCCCATCCAATTTGCCAGCGATATGCAATTCGCTAGTTCGGCTGTTGATGCGCAGTTGTGCTGCCTTAAGTAATTTCAATTCCGCTGAGGGCGGTGCCAAGGCCGGTGTGCCCGGCTGCTTCTGCTCCCCTTGCTGACCAGCCTGATTCATCTGCTGCAAATGTTCCTGTGCGATTTTCACCGCCTCAAGCAGCTCCACCAAGGATGCCTCGATCTCGCGTTGCAATCCCACCGTGGCATCATCTGCTTTTGCACACCCAGCCATTGCCCTGCCTGCTGCATGTCGGCATGAAGCTGCTGCACCAGCCGGGGAAAAACCACCGTCGTGGCATCATCACGCAGCACATCCAGACATTGCTGCGCCAGTCCTGCCAGTTCCATCTCCTCCCGGCCCAGTTGCTCACAGGCCAGCCATTGCGCCCGGGTCCATGATGCTTTGTTGGTCTCCGCCAATGCTGTGGTGGAACCGGTCACCAGTCGCTGCCGCTGGAGCATTTGTTCAAAACGTTCCTCCAATCCCGCCAGTCGTTCTTCCATGGTCTGCTGGCGTAACTGCTTGAGCCGTTCTTCCACTTGGTCGCGGGCATCTTCCAACAGCTTGCGTGCCTGGGCCTGTGCCTGCTGGGCCTGAGCTGCTCCTTGCGTCGCAGGCTGGCTCCCGCCTGTTTCATCGCTTGTTGCGCCTGGTCTGCTGCTGCCTTCCCCGGTGAATCGCCACCAGCCTGACCCGCGCTGCCTGAATCCTCCCCTGCCCCTCCGCCGGGTGCTTGTCCATTTGGCCCCTGCCCACTTTGAGCCTGTCGCTGATTCAGTTCCCCTGTCTTTTGCGCCAGTTCTTCCTGCCGCGGAGCCAGCCTGTCGATTGATTTTCCCTCCAGTTCCTTGATTCGCTGGCGTTCTTTATTTGCTTCCTCCAAAGCCTGATGGAGTGCCTCCAGCGCCGCCTGCTGCGCTTGTTCTGCTGCCTTGCCCCGGCCCTGTTCCAAAAGTTCCCCCGCCTTGCGCTGCTGGGCCCCGCCTCCCCCAGCCGCGCGCCGCATCCCTGGCAACCTCCATGCTCTGCTTCTGAGCCTCTTGCGTTTGATCCGCCAGTGCAGCCTGCACTTGCGCCATCGGCCCAGGTTCCCCCTGCATTTCCTGCCGATTCTTTTGCGTAGCTTCCTGCAATTCACGTTGCTTTTGGATCAGCATTTGAATCTTCTGCACCAGCGCATCCAGGTCCCGCAAGCGCCCCGGCACATCCAACTGTTCCCGCAACCGATCCTGCAACCGGGCTTGCCCCGCAATCAATTCATCCAACGCCCTGAGTCTTGCTTCCAGTTCCAAAAGCTCGGCCAGGGCCGGGTCGATGGCAGCCAGATCGTCGAGATCCGAGCCGGCCGAGCGCAACTGATCCGCGATCGAGGGCTCGGCCTCCGAGAGGGCCTGTAGGACGCGTGCGGTGGTTTCCTGGAGACGGCCGAGATGGCTCAAGCGGCGCTGCTCCTGATCGAGACCTTCGATCTCGGCGGCGCCGAGCCCGAGTGCGGCCAGCTCTTCGACTTGAAAGCGCAGCAGATCGAGTCGCTCGGCCCGCTCCTGTCGAGCCGACGCCAGGGCTCCGAGCTGCTGGTCGAGTGTGCGGTATTCGCGGAAGGCCGAGGCGACCGATTCGGCCGAGGGCCGCGTGACCGCCGTAGGCGTCCAGGAGATCGCGCTGAGCGTTGGCGCGGAGCAGCGATTGGGTGGGCGTTGCTGGCCGTGGATGCGAC
>JAAUTM010000369.1 GCA_012031455.1 Phycisphaerales bacterium | reverse complement strand
AAATAATCCGCCAAGGTGATGCCTCGAACCATCGAATCCGTGTCAACCATCAAGGGGTCCACTCGCTCGCCATCACAGGACCTGCTCGTGTGGACAATAGTCGCCAACCTTGCGGCTACGTTTCGCAGCTTTGCTAGACTCGCCTGGTAGTCGTCGTCGCTGCTGCTTTCCCACAATACGCTGATTCGGTTGTAGTAGGCTTTATATGCTTCGGTTGCCTCTGGTGATAGTCGCACCATCACCGATGTTGGTTCGTCTGCATCATCCCTACCATGATCCAATGTAAGCAGCGCGTTCAGGTGGTTATGCCATTTCATTGATACTGATTCAGATATGTCTTTCCCGGTCCACCAGAGCGCCTTAACAGGTGGTTGCACCAGCAGCAGGCGCGCTGCCAATCCGCTCGCTCTATCCTCTTCTGTCAGCAATTTTGATAAAATTCTAGATTGAACACTCCCAAATACGCTGACTGCTGCGCTTGCCACGTAAACAGGTTTCTTATGGTTTGATCCCTTACGATCTACAATCACCTCTCTTGCATCGTACATTGCCAGCCAGTTTGCACGATCACTCCCACCGGTCCCGCCAGAGTATCTGTCAAACATACCCAACCACTGTGCAAGCTCATCAGGTGAATATAGCAACCCTCTGGGGTTGTCGTGTAACAGCGAACATAATGATTCTACTGTGGCATCTCTTGTGAAGTATCGAACAGGTTTTGGTGGTTTTGGTTGTTCACCCGCTGTACCATCTTTCCGTTTTACAGCAGCCTGATACTGAACCAAATCAGATTCGTATTTATCAATTGCCTGCTGATGCTCACGAATTCGCAGTCGTTGTATAGACGATGCCGGTGCGAACACAGCGTCAGCACAGGGTGACTTGGCGGATCCGCTGGGGGCCACGATTGCAGCCCACAAGACGCTGGGGGCGTAGTGGCCTTTGGCGATCTGTAACTTTCGGGTTGTCCCGATCATGCTTGCAGCCAAAACCAGTGCGGGCAACGCAGCATAAACGGGTTCACAATCCACTGCCTGTGATACTGATTCAGCCAGGCATTTCATGGGTCCAGACAAGGCATCAATCGGGAATGCTCCGGGGCATTGACATTGACAAACCTCACTTTCCCTGCGGAAAATAGGGGGTTTGTCATTTTGCCTTGGCTGTTTTGCGATTTCAGCAGCCATTCCCTGCAAGACATCGCGCAGGATGTTCGGGGGTTCGGATTCATGTTTTTTGGTGGGGCAATCATATTTCACCCCCCGCGCTCTTCTCGCGCACCCAGGCACGCAAACTATCCACGGAAAAAAGTCGCCGATCGCCAACACGAAAACTCGGCAGTTCGCCCCGCGCGACCATTTTTTCAATGGTGCGCCCGCTCACGCCAAGGGCGGCAGCGGCATCATGCACCGACAACGCCAATGCAGGTATCGCTGCGCGTCGTTTTATTGGTTTGGGCAAAATCTCGTTCATTTCGCACCGCCTTCGCGCGGCGTGCGTTGATCGCGCCCAGTTCATGGCGAATGACGCCATCGCCTCTCGGTCGTACAAGCGAATGGTTCCAGCGCGGGCGCTGGGCTGGATGTGGGGCCTGCTGCGCAAAATGTGGGTAACCCGGTGCAAAGGCACGCCAAGCTCTTGCGCGATTAAGCCAGGGGTGAGTAAACGGGGCGGCGGATGTATCGTCTGCATGTCCGGCTCCTTCTATAAGAAGCCGTCGCGCGCCATGGCGCGCTGTTTACCGCTGGGAAATGGGGTGTTTTCGCGCCACTTGTGGGGTGGCGCGCTAGGCATGGCGCGATTGATCGTCGGCGGCCTGTTCCTTGGCAAGTCGCTTTAATTCGTCGTAGCGGCGCTCTGCCACGTTCTCAAGGGCAACCTCGCTCAATGCCTCAAAAGTCGCTTGCTTCGATGCCCGGCGGATCCCTGCCAGCTTGCGGTAGCTTTGCAAGCGGCGGAGTTTGTTCACGCTGCAACCCAGCTTCGCTGCAAGCTCGCTGTTAGATAAGGTGGTGTGATCCAAGGCAATCTCGGTTTTGAGCAAGAGTTCCAGCCGTTCATCGTCGTAAACGGGTTGCGGCGGCTTGCTGGGTACGCTCACGGGTCCGGCCTGTGGGCGGGTTGCCGGTGGATGATCTCCTCAATCGATTTGTATGCGGCACGCTCGGCAACCAGTCGCTCGATGCTGGTGCAAATCGACTGCCCGATTGCATCGCGCGTTTGATTGATCAATCGAAGCGTATGATCGGATGTATTCATGCAATTGCTCTGTGCGATGTGATTTTACATCAGGATTGAGGCGATTATTCCACGTTGCTATCTTGTGGATTATCTGTCGGGAATAGCCATGCTCGGACATGCCCGCACACCTTTTGCAGCCGGGCGTTTTCATTGGCTCCACTATCCCATCGGCGATACAGCCCGCTCATCGTGTTGTCGGACGCATGGCCTGTCACTCGGTCGATGCAGGCAAGGTCGCCGGTTTCCGATGCAACCGTGGCGAATGTGCGGCGCAGACTGTAGAAACCCCTGTCCAGCACGTCGGCACGTCGGCATAGTTTTCCAAACTCCAAACTCACAGAGTCGATGTGAGCAACGCTGGTCGCCATGCCGATACGTCGCTCCCGATCGCGCACCCATACGTTGCCTGTGCGGTGATGAATACGTGGTGCTGATGCTTGGGGTCTTGTGGTTCGTGACGCACCTCCCGGGCGCGGCGAATCGCCTCCAAGGTTTCCGGCCACAACCAGCATCGGCGGGCAATCCCGGTCTTGTGGCGCGGAAAAACCAGAAACTCACCCTGAATGTGACTGTCCAACATCAGGCTGATATCGGTTGCACCCAGGGCGGCATTGATGCCCAGCAGAACCATCGCACGCATCGGGATTGATGCAGCACCCAGCATGGCGCGGATGTCCTCTGGCGAATAGACCTTAATTGGCCGATTCACCGTGCCATGCGCATTACTCGCTTGCTCGGTTTCATGAAGTCGGGCCAGTGCGGACGGGCTTTTCAATCAACCCGGCCTCATAGCAGTATTTGAACAAACTTCGGGTTTGCTGGATCAGCTTCGCAACCCGGACGGGGCCAGCACGTTTCACCCATGATGCCCGGGCCTTGGTGAAGTCGTCGGGGCCAAGGTCATCAACCCGGCGGCTTTTCCCCAGCACCCGCATCAAGTCGGCGTAGCAGGATCGAATCTCATCCCATGATCGTGCGGGACAATTCCCCCGATTGACCCGTATGCCGTTTGCTGGCCAGGTGACGGTTCGCACAGTCAACCAGCGTCAACCCGGTGG
>JAAUTM010000368.1 GCA_012031455.1 Phycisphaerales bacterium | reverse complement strand
TGTGGGCTTCGAATCGGTGTGGGCTTCGAATCATTGTGGGCTTCGGATCATTGTGGGCCGGTTGTCGTGCAGGTAATACACCGGCTCGGCCAGCAGTTTCATTTGAGCCATGCGCCAATGCACCGACGGATCACTCTCATAGCGCTGACCTCGCCCATGATGATTGCGATACCAGCGGCCAAGCTCACCCAATACAAAATGACGCTTATTTTCAGGCATTTGCTCCAAATGCCGTTGCACCAGATCAAGCAGCGCCAGGTCGGTGGGTTGCAATCCGACATGCTGCATGGCTGCGATCAAACGGGCATCCTGCGCATGGCTGGGGCGTGGGTACGCAGTCATGCCAGCCTTGGTGAAAAACGGATTCACCCGGCCCATGGCCGCCAGTGCCTCGGTGTACAGCGTGGTCGCTGTCTGCAAAGCCTCCCGCACCAATCGGTGCGCCAGCCCCAGTCCGCGCCATTGCGGATGCACAATCACCCGACTGATGCAGCGCACTTCTTCATTAAGCACCTGCGCCCGCTGCCAGGCATCAATCATCGAGCCGTACCGCTTGCCCAAGGCAACATCACGCATTCGACAAGACAAACTCGGCAAGGATTCCACCAGCACTGCCACAGTCGTTTTGGTTTGGCTGTGCGCAAGGTTCCCGCGAAAGCGATCGATGACCGAGGGCTGGGCATGTCGCAACACCAAAATGCGCGTGGCTGTGGCTGGCCGCTGCGCTTTGTAGTGATGAGCTTCGAGGGTCTGGTAATCCTTCCACCCGCCCCGCTCCAGGGTAAGTTGCGTTTCCAGCCCGGGCATGGGCAATGATGCAAAACGTTCATAAAGTACATTCATGGAATAACCCCCCATTCGAAGCCCACACCGATCCGCTGTGGGTTCCTGACGCATCGCTATTCGAAGCCCACAGCGAGTCGCTGTGGGTTCCGCCCCTCACCGCACCAGCACTGTCATCTCCTCCCCCAGCCCCTTATGCACCAGCACATCAGGCTCCAGCGCCTCCAACAAATCCATCATGCGTCGTGGCCACCACCAGGCACACCGGCCACATGACCCCTGCGCACCCATCCGCAGGTCCGGGCAATCACCTGTGCTGTGAGCCGATCCAGTGTCGCCCCGAATTCATCTGCCAATATCACCCGCAGCCGATCGCTCTCCCCTGCCTGCCTCCCCTGCTGCCTATGCACCTGAGCCAGCAGCCGCGCCAACTGCAACCGGTAGCGCTGCCCCTCCGAAAGCTCCCCCGGCTTGCGCAACATCACAAACGCATCCCCCAACCCAGCCAGGCTCAGCAGCGAAGTCACTTCTTCCAACGACAAACCCAAGTCCGCAAAACCATCCACCAGTGGCACATCAGCCGGGGCCTCCAAACCATGGAACTCCAACACCTCCACATGCCCCCTAGTTTGCGGCCAGTTCACTGCTTATTAAACGGAGCATGGAGCTTTTCCCCGACCCCGAAGGCCCGGTGATAAATACCACCTGATTCGGCTCCAGATTCAGCGTTGTCAAGGGGATGATCGTGAGTGTTTTGCGTTCATCCACCCCCAGGCCGAACATCGCTGCCACCGCACAGACATTAGGCGAAGGTTCCACGGCAGTTCCCACCGACCATTGCAGGCTAATTTCCATGAATCGCTCCTTCTTTTTGGCTTACTTTCAGCTTGTTCAAAGTGCTACGGATTTGCCCCGACCCAGCAATTGGGTGATGATCTGAAAATCCTGCAGATAGCGGCGCACCCGGTGCAGGCTCAGCCCCATATCCAATGCGATATGGCGTTGTGTTTTCCCCTGTAAAAAAGCCATTTCCGCACATTGTCGCACAGGCATATCCAGCATATCCCCGCGCGTCATCAAAAAGCGGTAGCTCGGCTCACGCACCCGGCGAATCAACTTGCTCAACCGCTGTCGAAGCTTCCACACCGGTATGTGACTGAGCACTGCGATTTCCTTAAGCTCCAGCCCATGCCGATAGCGCTGCTCCAGCAGCAACCGGTCCTCCATCGGCAAGCTTTTTGCAAGCTCAAGCAAGGCTTCCAACGCCCCCTCCGAACCCCCCGCCGATCCTCCCCACCCTGACCCAATCCATACGGTACCTGCTCATGATTGACCCCCGATGTTTAAATTATATTGAACTCTATTACCTAATTGAAGCACCGCTGGACCCATTTGTCAAGTGATAGTTCAAAATATTTTGATAATTGTGGAAAAGTTTCGGCATGCTGGCTGGAAAGGTTCGCCGGGCACACCTGACTGACCGCCCAGGTGGCTGCCGGTTGTCCGACAGCTTGGGGGGGAAGTTGCAGGGATGGCACACTTTGCTACAATCATCGGCTCGCTTTTTACGAGGAAGTCAACATGCCCAAAGGCAAAACGCATAAGGGTCTACTCAAACGCATCACCATCTCCGCCAACGGGAAGGTGAAGTTCAAGCACGCCCGCAACGGCCACCTGCGCAGCAAAAAGACCGGTGCTGCCAAGCGTGAACTGCGTAAAAAAGTTGTCGCCGCCGGAGGCGATGTCATTCGTTTTGAACGAATGCTGCACATACGGCTGGATCGTCACGCCCGCGATTGACCCTGCCGTTACACCTGCGGACCGATGCCACTAGCATCGCCGCCCATGAGTGAGCCGGGTTAAGTCTTTTCGCCTGACATAAGCTGACCGTTAGCCCTGTCACCGCAAAGCCCCGTACTCGCCGAAGGAGTTTCATCATGCCTCGCGCCCAGAAAGGTGCCGCCACCCGTCAATCCAAAGCCCGCTGGTTCAAGGCCGCCAAAGGCTACCGCATGGGTCGCCGAACCCAGTGGCGCCGCGTCAAAGGTGCGGTGATCCGGGCTGGTGTTTATGCCACCCGTGACCGCAAGCGTGTCAAACGCGATTACCGTGAGCTGTGGATCCTCCGTATCAACGCTGCCGTCCGTGAACGTGGCCTCAACTACAGCCGCTTCATCCTCGGCCTCAAACAGCTCAACATCGCCCTCAACCGCAAAGCACTTTCGGAAATCGCCATCCACGATCCCAAAGCCTTCGACCTCCTGGTCGAAAAGGTCAAGGCCGTCCTCCCCAAAGTGACTCCCAAAGCCAAAGCCGAATAATGTCCGCCTGCCTGATTCACAAAAATTAAAAACTTTGAAACCCACGCCCCCACGGTGTGGGTTTTCCATGGCAAACGCATCTACGAGCCGCGACCGTGAGGGAGCGGTTTTCTGTTGGGTTGACCGCAGGTTAAGAACCGCTCCCTCACGGTCGCGGCTCGTTAAACACTCCACATGCGTTTGCCCTGTGGGTTCTTCC
>JAAUTM010000367.1 GCA_012031455.1 Phycisphaerales bacterium | reverse complement strand
AGTGCTCGGTGACCAGCAAGGCAATGTGATTCACCTTTTTGAACGTGATTGTTCCATGCAACGCAGGCATCAGAAACTGGTGGAGGAAGCACCCTGCCCGGTGCTGGATGACAAAATCCGTGATGAGCTTTGCAAGTCGGCAGTGCGACTGGCCAAGGCAGCCAAATATTACTCAGCGGCCACGGTGGAATTTTTACTCGACAAAGACCGCAATTTTTACTTGCTGGAAGTGAACACCCGGGTACAGGTGGAACACCCGGTGACGGAACTGATCACGGGGATTGACATTGTGCAGGCGCAGATTCGCGTGGCAGCAGGCTTGCCGCTGGGGCATCACACAGAAGGATGTGAAACGAAACGGACATGCGATTGAGGTGCGTGTCAATGCGGAGGACCCGACCCGTAAGTTTGCCCCATGCCCCGGACGCATCGAACACCTGGAGTTACCAGGCGGACCGGGGGTACGGGTTGATACGCATTGCTATCCGGGCTACCGCGTGCCACCTAATTATGATTCACTGATTGCCAAGATCATTGTGCATAAACCGACAAGGGCACAGGCGATAGCAGGCATGAAACGGGCCTTGATGGAATGCCGAATCGACCCCGTCAAGACCACCGTGCCGCTGCATCAGCAGATCATGAACGATGACCATTTCCAACGCGCGGATGTACACATTCACTTCGTGGAAAAATGGCTGGCGGGGATGAATGATGGCAAGGAAACGTAAGGCAATCGCAGGCTGGATGGACGGAGATCAGGGGCAAGCAATCCAGCAGCTTCAAGGGGTGACAGGTGATTCGGTGTGCAAGGAGTACTGCGGCTTCCAGCCGGTGTCGGCAGTGATGCGGGAGATATCCACAAGGCTAGTGCATTGTTCCCGTGGGATGCGCAGCGGGACATTGCGGTAATACTCGTCGAGCATTTCACCTGCCGGTTTGCCATAGGAGGTTTCGGGAGCTGCGGGGAAATAGATTCGATATCCGGGCAGGTCGGTTTTCAGGATGCAGTGAACCAAGGCGGCGACATCCGGTCGCAGCAGATAACACAAGCACTCATCAAGATTGATGTGGTGGCGGGGCCATTCAGGGTTCTTTTGCGATGACCGGTGCCTTTTTTCCGAGGCCACCCAAGGCAGACGAAGTGCGACGCATTGCGTCTGCGAGTGTTTTGCCACATATCGGAGCATGTCTTCACTGGCGCATTTGCTCAGGGCATAGACATTGCCGGGGTTCTGAGGCATATCACTGTCAAGAGGGAGATAAGGTAACCCGCTGGGGCCGGGATTTTCAGTCCAGAGACGGCGGCCGGTGAAGGCCTGAATGCTGCTGATATAGACGATCTTTTTCAGGCGGTATTCGATTGCCGTTTGAAAAATATTGTGCGTCATCGTCAGGTTTTCATGGTAAAGATTGACAAAAGGCGCAGCATGAGCATGGGGGTGGTTGGCCAGATGCACCACGGCCTCGATGCCATCCATGAGGTTGTAGCAGGCGAGCGGGTCCAGCAGATTGGCGATGACAAGGCGCATTTTAGGCCGAGGATGCATTCGGGTGTCCGTGGCACGGACCTGCATTCCCTGATCTGCAAGGTATTCAGCGACTTTGGAGCCGACGTTTCCAGCTGCACCAGTGACCAATACATTCATCTGTTTCACTCCGCCAGGCATCAACAATCAACCAGTACTTCAATCATGTTGGTTGATATCGTTTAGGGTGTGTGAGTCAACGGTTGTGGGACCCAGCCCAAATCCCTTTCAAGATCGCTGCGGTCAAGCATGACTGCTTCCCCCCTTGCGGTGGGGTTGCGATGGGGAACGGTATTCCAGAATTTTTCCATGACGATGCTTGTCAGTGGCTCAAACGCGGAGGGGATCTCCGCTGGGAAATAACAGCGATATCCGGTGATATTGCTTTGCAAGGCGGCAAGAATCACCTGTGAAGCCTGCGTATGCGTCAACCGAAACAACATGATGGGGTAGAGTGATTGGTGTTCACGGTAGTGACGCAAACTTCGTTCGATCCGTTCCTGAGATTCCTGATCCGGATGCATACCAGGGAAGCGCAAGGAGATGCCGGACATGGGGCCTGAAGCGGTCATGAACTGAAGGAGTCGTTCACTGACATGTTTGGACATGCCGTAGGGGTTGCCGGGGGCGGCAGGGGTTTGTCCGCATAAGGGAAGTTGTGCCGGCAGGATATAGTGGTCCGTTTCGTGCTGGAACCCTGTCATCACATTAATGGAGCTGGCAAAAATGATGCGCTGAACCCCGGCATCCTGTGCGGCAGTAAACAACTGGGTGTTCATCAAAACGTTTTCAGAAAACACCTTCTGATGATTACCAGGATGCGACCAGGGATGGTTGGCAAGATGCACCAGCGCATCCATGCCGTCCACCATCCGATGGCAGTCAAGGGGATTGAGCAAATCAGCCAGTTCAATTTTCACGGGCAGGTCGCGGTTGGGGACTCTGTCAGTGGCGCGCAACATTACACCCGACTGATGTAAATAGCGACATACAGCCGACCCTACCCGACCGGCAGCGCCGGTCAGTAACACTTTCATCTTGGTGAACTCCGTAACCCCGGATTAACAAGGAAGTCGAGCATTTTACCCTTAAATGCCCGCCTTTGCGAGCAGCCATTGGCGGGGTGCCTGCTCGGATAGCTCAATGACGGTCTGTTTGCCGAACTCCGCTTCGACCAGACGCAAGCCATCAAACCTGCCTTCCAGGGAGTCTGGTCCGTGCATATCCAGCGCCAGAAACGATAGCGACCTTCCTTGAGCCATTTGCGAATCATCTGGTCTGCCTGATATCCCTCTTCCCCGGTCATGCAACGAAAATTTCCCTGCAGCCAGACTCCCATGTCTTCCAAAACGCGAAGGGATTTGTCGAGGTCGCCCTGACAGGCCATGCGTTCCGGATGGGCCATGATCGGCTGGTAACCGGCCTGCATCAGCTCCCTGATAACTGAAGGTGCCCATTTGGGCCAGGTTGGGTCCCACACATCCATGAGCAGATTCTTCGAACCAGCCAGGGTGCAGGCCCCATGCTCACGCAGATATTCGGGGGTCTTTTTTGGATAGTCGTAATTCGGAACCCAGCCAGAGTTGATAGTGGATCAGATTGTGTTGCAAAAGGTGTTGCAATTCCACCAGCCGAGCCTGCAGATGGGTGGGAGTGTTTCCGGAAAAATTCATCACCACAGTGCGAGGTACAGATCGTGCCGACGTAGCCCAACTCCATCAGCCGACGCACACAGGTCAGCGAATCCTCCATGGTGGCGCAGCCATCATCCACCC
>JAAUTM010000366.1 GCA_012031455.1 Phycisphaerales bacterium | reverse complement strand
GGCATGTCGGTGAGCAGGTCAGCGTGTGTCCCGCATCTGGCAAAGCCGCCAGCCACGAAATACCATCGGCTCTCACCACGGGCGAAATCCAAGCGAAGGGCACCATCGCCCAGTTTGGCCACCATCGGCGCCCTCTGCGGTTCAATCCCCATCTGCCCGTCGAACGCAGGCAACTCCACGTAAGTGACTTCTTCATCAAACACCTGCTGGGCAGGCGTAATCAATGTGCAACGAAAGGTGTCAGCCATGACCGTTACTCCTGGTGAAACACGATTCTAGACACATGATCTAACCATTGCCACCTGCCAATAATGTCGCTGTGTCCTTCAGGGCCGATTCCGTACTCCCTCCTTGATCGCTTGTTCTGATCACTGCTCCTCTCTCGGCCACTCGACCACTTGGCCACTCGACCACTTTCCTCGTCCACCCCGCTATGATTGCACATGATTTCACCCCGCCAACCTAAAAACGTTCTGGGCACCGATCTGCAAACCTGCTCCCTCAAACCACGCACCGGTTTCTTTCGCGATGGTTGTTGTCGTACCGGTCCTGATGATCAGGGTTTGCATCTGGTCTGCGCAAGGATGACCCGTGAGTTCCTTGCATTCAGTGTCAACATGGGCAACGATCTGGTCACTCCCTATCCCGAATATGACTTTCCCGGGTTAAAGCCCGGTGATCGTTGGTGCGTCTGCATCGAACGTTGGAAGGAAGCTTTGCAAGCCGGGGTCGCACCTCCAGTCGTCCTCGAGGCCACCCACATCTCAGCACTTGAGTTTGTCACCCTCGAAGATTTGCAGGCTCACGCCGCGACATCCACTGATTAACAGCACACCTCCACCCTTTCCCTGTATTTACATCTTCCCCCATCAACTAAGCTGCAAATGTTGCTTGAGGTATTGCCTGTGTATGAATCCGGGTGCTTGCCAGATCCTCCGGCGTGCCCGTCGCCACCACCGTCCACCCCGGTCGCCCCCTCAGGCCCAAGGTCGATGATCCAGTCCGCGCTCTTGATCACATCCAGATTGTGCTCAATCACCACAATCGTGTTCCCCGCATCCGCCAGTCGATGCAGTACGCCCAGCAGTTTGTCGATGTCCGCAAAATGCAGTCCGGTCGTCGGCTCATCCAGCAGGTATAGCGTGTGACCCGTTGGCCGTTTGCCCAGTTCCGTCGCCAGCTTCACGCGCTGAGCCTCACCTCCCGAAAGCGTTGTCGCGGGCTGACCCAACTGCATGTACGACAAACCCACATCGTTGATCGCTGCCAAAAGCTGCCTGATCTGCGGGTAATTTTCGAAAAACGTCACCGACTCCTCCACCGTCATCGCCAGCACATCCGCAATCGACTTGCCCTTGTAATGCACTTCCAGTGTTTCCCGGTTGTAGCGTGTGCCCTTGCAAGATTCACAGGCCACGTACACATCCGGCAAGAAGTGCATTTCAATCTTGCGCGTACCCTGACCCTGACACGCTTCACACCTTCCACCCTTGACATTGAACGAAAATCGCCCCGGCTGGTAACCCCGTACCTTGGCCTCCTTGGTCTGCGCAAACAGGTTGCGAATCAGGTCAAACACCCCCACATACGTCGCCGGGTTGCTGCGTGGCGTCCTGCCGATGGGCGACTGATCCACCTCGATCACCCGGTCCACTTTGTTCAAGCCCACCACACTGTCATGCGGCCCGGGCTTGTCCGCCACGATGCCCAATGATCGCTTGGCAGCCCGAAGTAAAATCTGATTGACCAATGAACTTTTTCCCGAACCTGACACCCCCGTGACACAGATGATTCCACCCAGCGGAAACGCTGCATCGATTTTTTTGAGATTGTTGGCCGCAGCACCTTTGACCACCACCGGGTGAACATGATCGAGAATTCGCCGTTTTGCAGGCACCATGATTTTCATCAGGCCTGATAGGTACTGGCCGGTGAGCGAATCGGAGGTATTCACAATATCGGAAAAGGTGCCTTGGGCTACCACTTGTCCGCCATGTTTGCCGGTCCGGGACCGATGTCGATGATCCAGTCAGCTGCCTTGATGGTGTCCTCATCATGTTCCACGACCAACACACTGTTGCCGATGTCGCACAGATGCCGCAGTGTGGTGATGAGCCGATTATTGTCACGTTGATGCAGACCGATCGTCGGTTCATCCAGCACATAACAGCAGCCGACCAGCCCCGAACCCACCTGCGTGGCCAATCGAATGCGCTGCGATTCACCACCCGAAAGCGACCCCGTCGTTCGGCTCAATGACAGGTAACCCAGACCGACATCGCGCATGAAACCCAGCCGTGCCCGCACCTCTTTCAAGATAGGTGCCGCAATGGTGCTTTGCTCTTTGTCCAGTTGCAGGTTGCCGAAAAATGAGACCGCATTTTCAATGGTCAGGGTTGTCAGGTTATGAATATTGAAGGCTTCATCATTTTTCCCAGCCCAGGTCACAAACACATTCAGGGCTTCGGGTTTCAACCTTGCCCCGTGACACTTTTCGCAGGGTGCTTCCGAAAGGTATTTCTGCAATCGTTCCTTGACGAACTCGCTTTCGGTGTTTTGCCAGCGACGTTGCAGATTAGGGATGACACCTTCAAAATGCTGGCCGAACTTGGCCTCGTCAGCTGGACTGGTTCCACTGAGCAAAATGCGCCGTTTTAGCTGCGGGGGATTTTCTTAAACGGCTGCTCCGCATCGACATCAAACTGCCTGCAATATTTGCGCACGATCTGGGCGTACCAGATGTTCATATCCTTGCCCTGATGGCGCCAGGCATCGATAGCTCCTTTGGTCAGGCTCAGCGTGGCATCCGGGATAATCAGGTCCGGGTCAAACTCCAATATGGTTCCCAAACCATGGCAGGCCGGGCAGGCACCATACGGGCTGTTAAACGAAAAGAGCCTTGGCTCCAGTTCCTCCAATGAACATTCCGGATGCAAGGGGCATGAATATTTTTTCGCTGTAAATGGTGTCGTGCCATTTCGAATCACCAGCCTGCGATGTCGCACCACCCCCGGCTATGCCCGTCTGTTCACTGCTGACTATGACCATGCCCCCTGATTGCTTGAGAGATAGTTCAATGGAATCCGCCAGGCGAGCGCGATCTTTATCCAGTTCAGCCTTGCGGATGACCACCCGATCCACCACTGCCTCGATATCGTGCGTTTCATACCGGGCCATGGCCTTGGTGAGTTCTTTCAAGGCCTTGGCATCACGCAGATCGACCATCGTTCCATCAACCCGCGCACGCACAAAACCCTGCCGAACCATGGCCTCCAGCACTTCCTTGTGATGCCCCTTTTTCCCCCCGCACCAGCGGAG
>JAAUTM010000365.1 GCA_012031455.1 Phycisphaerales bacterium | reverse complement strand
GTAGGTGCGATTCTGAGGGTCACCTTCCACTGGCGTGAGATACCCTTGCGGCAAGCGATCCGCCAGGGTTCGGCAAAGCGTCAGGCCGTTGGTATGCACCCCCGAACTGGCTAAAAATAAAATTGAGTCGCCGGGTTCCACATCGCCCATGATGCGCATGGCTTTGGGGGCGATCCGGCCCAAGCTGAGCCTGCCAGCACGATGGTGCTGGGGTTGACGATGCCGCGCAGAGCCGGTGTTTCGCCTCCACCCCACACTGCCTGAGCCTGTTTGCAGCCTTCTGAAAAACCCTGCGCCAGATCAGCCGTCCGCTTTTCATGTTGGAACCAGTTGGCATCCCCCACCGCAGCATGCATGGCCACGCTGATGGGCAGTGCCCCGCAGGTGATCAGGTCATTCACAATCGTGGCCACCGTGTCGATGCCGATCTCCCGGTAATAACTTTGCCCGGTCAGCTCGAGCATGGCATCAGCAACCAGGTTCTTGGTACCCAGCCCCTCTTCGACATGTGCCAGATATTCTTGCGGGGTTTCAATCAGATAGGCACTGTCACCACGGGCTTCGGGAACCTCACGAAGACCATGATGGGCAAGCTGATCGATGGTGCCAGCGGCCTGCTGCTGACAGGCACGTTTGAAGGCATCCAGCGGGCCATAGTCCACCCCCGACTGCTGATAACTTAAAGGTTGCATGAGGTTGGTTGTAAAGGGGATTGTGATATGGGTCAAGGGCAATACCCCGACCGGTTAATGCGGAACTTGACAGTCAACCTGCCAATAACCACTGGCTGTACGTCTGCATAACATCACTGCGCAATATTGAGCTAGGGCAATAACCCTATTTCGCATAAATGGGTAGGTATTTCTATCCAGACAGATGCAATTATTCGATAAAGAATGTAGCGAGCCCGTTGGACTCAGCATTCCCGACCCCCCCCATGCTGACCCGGCGAGGCTCGCTCTTTTCAAAAATCTTCCGGGGCTGGGAACCGGTGCTTGATTCGTGACCGGCACAAGTATCGATTCACGCCCGTTTCAATTTCAACGACGACGCAGCACCAGTGCGTGAAATGGCCTGCCTTCTCTGCGATATTTCCGCTCGAAATTGCTGCCCACCAGTTCCCCCTCTCCTGCTCCCCTGGGCGGTTCAAACGTTTCACAAATAAACAAATCACCCACCTGACCAGCGTGATCCTGCATCCACGCAAAGTAATCCGCATGGTCCGTGGCCAGCCGTACCGCACCGCCCGGTTCAAGCACCCGATGCAGTTCTCTTAAAAAGTCAGCCTGCACCAGTCGCCGTTTGTGATGCCGGGTCTTGGGCCAGGGGTCCGGGAAATAGATGTGCACCTGGCGCAAACACCCATCCGGCACATACCCGCGCACAAACATCGCAGCTTCACCATAGAACAATCGCACGTTGGCAAGCTGATGCCTGCGCACCCGGTCGGCTGCATATTTCCAGAACGCCCTGGCATATTCAATCCCGATGAAATTCACCCCCGGCAACAGCGAAGCATGTTGCACCAGAAATGTCCCCTTCCCCGATCCGATCTCCAATTCCAACGGCTGACCCCTCAACCCCTCCGCAAACCATAGCCGGGGATCAAACCCTGTGCGATAAGGCATGGGGCCACCCGGCTCACTGGGTAACGCTGGCAAATCCGCCAGGGTATAACCGTAACCCGTCACATCCAACGTTTTGCCATGCGATAGTGAAAGCGACATGCTTTTAGGATACCGCCAAACTCATGGAAGTGGACCCATCAACCCATGACGTATTGAGCTGTGTAGCCCCGGATGCCAATCCGGGGCCGGTGCCAACTTACGAGGAATCAGGTTACATGGACATGCTTCACGTACAATATCAAGGTGAGTTCTGCACCTTACAACCTGGCGATTGAAACCTCCAGCCGAATCGGTTCGGTGACCCTGGGGCGTGGCGATGTCCAATTGGTTACAAGGGAACTGCCCCCGCAGGAACGGCACAGGGTCGATTTGCTCCCGGTGATCGACGAGCTTTGCCGGGCGCATCAGGTCAAGCCTGCGGACATCCGGGAGATTTACATCTCGCACGGGCCGGGGTCGTTTACGGGGCTGCGAATTGGCATCACCACCGCCAAAACATTGGCCCTGATCACCGGGGCCAGACTCGTGGCCGTGCCGACACTGGAAGTGGTGGCGATGAACGTGCCGATGCAACTCGGGGTGACGCTGATCGTGGCCCTGAATATGAAAAAAGATACGGTCTATGCCGGGGTGTTTGAGGCAGGCACGCAAGATGAACACTGGCAGTTGACACGCGAACCGGCGTTAACCTCGTTGCCCGATTTGCTGGCGACGATCACCGGCCCGGTGCTGATAGTGGGTGAAAAACTGCCGCTTGAAAGTTGTCTACCAGCCCGACGCGCCAGCGAGGGAGGTTCGGTGCCAGGGTCAGATAAAGAAAGTGGACAAATTGATCAAAGGCAAAAGTGGTCGAGTCGGAAGACGCCCTCACCCTAACCCTCTCCCGGGGGGAGAGGGGACGGAAAGTGGACAAACAGTCAAGTGGCCGTGTGGTCAAGTCAATGAATAGACAGTGACCCAGCGACTGACGATCAAAATCCGAAATCCGAAATTCGACATTCGAAATCTGAAATTTCTTTCTCACAACCGCGCAGCGACAAGCTCTGGCAATTGGGTAGGCTGCTTGCCGGGCAGAGTCGTTTCACCCCGGCTCATGAATTGCTCCCGCTTTATGTCCGTGTGCCTGAGGCGGTGGAGTTGTGGGAGCTGCGGCATCCAGTGAATCTCTCTCAAAACCCTTGAATATCAACACAGCCGCTCTGCGGTAAAATCTTGTTCGATCCAACGCAATCACCCCCTTCCCTGAGGTTCCATGCTCCCCAAAGTCGTTATCGTCGGTCGGCCCAACGTCGGCAAGTCCAGTCTGCTCAACCTGCTGGCGGGTCGCAGCGTCAGCATCGTGGACCCCACGCCCGGCGTCACACGCGATCGGGTCACCACTTACGCCCGTATTCCCATGCCCGCCCACCTCATGGACCGCGAGCCTGACCGCTGGATCGAACTCATCGACACCGGGGGCTACGGAATCGAGGATTCACAGAACCTTACTGCTGATGTCGAAAAGCAAATCAAGGTGGGCATGAGCGAAGCCGATCTGATCGTGTTTGTCATCGATGCCCAGTCAGGCCTGGTGCCGCTGGATGAGGAAGTCGCCCGGCTGCTCCGCAGGCAAGGGGTCAGCAGTGACACTGCTGGATCCACCAGCAAAAGGGCAAAAGGGAAAAAAAAGAAAAAAAAGAAAAAACCCAAAG
>JAAUTM010000002.1 GCA_012031455.1 Phycisphaerales bacterium | reverse complement strand
GGGCAATCTGCTGGAAGCTTGACGGTTGCGCCGCCGCCGGATCGCCAGCCGATTTGGGCGGATAGGCCGCCAGCCGCACCGGCGCCGATTCCGGCTTCAAATCCAGCAAATCCAGAGTGATCAGCCCGTTTTCATGCGCATGGCGCCGGAGTGCGCCATCGAGAATCGCTTGCGGACGGACGATGCCCAGAGCGAAACCGCGAAGAGGCCGATCCGGCGCATCATGGGCGAACACCGGATTGATGGTCCACAGATCAAGCATTGAGCCGGGTTCATTAAACCGGCGGGCGGGATCAGTCGCTGTCACCAACCCACTGCGGGCGGCCTGTTCCAGTGCGGTGCGCAATGGTGGTTCCGACCCCAGATCGAAGCCCAACAGCCCGGCGTTGCCCGCCAGCGGTTCAACGGCGTAGATCGGATAGTAGTGAGACCGGCCCGTTGCTGGAACTTTTTCCCCGTGCGCATTCCGCTCCCAAACCGCGAAATCATCCATGCCCGCGCTGTGCGCCGCTGTTTCGACCGATAACTGTTGCGCCGCCGGAATCGCCGGTATCCAGGCGTAGGTCTGCATCGGGATCATGCTGGCCATAGGCGCGGCGATAGCCCTGAACTGCTGCGGATCAAGGGATGAATCGCCCTGAAGGGAGCGGGCCAGGGTAGCGGCATCGTGGCGAATAGCGCTGAACATCGTGCTGATCGCATTAGCCTGATCGTCGGCTTTATGATCAAAAGTGTGCCACTGTTCGCGGCGATCCGCTTCCAGCGCCAGTCCGGCGACCGCTCCGGTCAGCGTCAGACCCAATGCGCAGACCCAGACGGTTTCCAGATGCTTGAATCGCTCCTGTCTCGCGGCGGGCAGCCGGTTGCGCCAGCGGATCGCGAAGGCCCCGTCAGCGCCATCACCAGCAGGAGCAGGGCGCCCAACATGGATTCCAGGCGGACGCGATTGATGCGGGCCTGCCAGTCGGCCGCTTCGATGTCCAGCCCCACCACCATCAGCACTTCGCCATTGTGGCGATCCAGCACCGGGGCTGAGGCCGAAACAAAGGTTCCGTATTCATCCCGGCGCGGACCTGTGGTCGTCGGCTTGCCGGTCTGAAAAATTTCAAAATCACCGGGGCCAGGCTCTTCATAAGCCTGTCCAGGCCGGGAACGCATCGGATCATCGTCGGCATAGTTCTCCGGGCCAAAGCGGATGACGCCATCGCGCAGGGCCATGCTGTAAATGCCCCGTTGCGGGATCATCCGACCGTAGGCGCTCAGATGTTGGCGAAGATGTTCGAAGACCGGATTGCCTTGATCCGCTGCGGTAAACGTCAGCGCTTTCACGGTTCGGCTTGATGGCGTGGGCGATGGCGACTGCCTGCCGCAGTAGCTGTTGCCGCATCGCTGCATCCAGGTTTGCGCCGCGCCAGTCGGCAATCCACGCGCCCAGCCCGGTCACAACGATCAATGCAGCGACGGCCAGCGCGCGCGCCAGCCTGTTGGAATAATTGCGGTTCATGATTTGACTGGTTGCGGCAAGGATTGTGGATCAAGGTTCGCCGGGCCGGTTTGGCTATAGACCACGCCCGCCAGCACCAGCCCGATTGCCAAGCCCTGCATCAGACTGAACGCCTCATCCAGCAGCCAGCCGCCGAAAGCGGCGGCGAAGACCGGAATCAGGCTGGAATAGACCGCGACCTGGCTGGCGGGCGCCTGGCTGAGCGCCTGGTTGTAGCACAGATAGGCCAGCACGCTGACCACCCCGCCCAGATACAGCACCGCCAGCAGCGCCGGCCAGGAGACGGTCAGGCTGAATTCGGCAAAAGGCAGCAGCGGCAGATAGAGCGCCACGCCAATAAACGCCTGCATCGCGGTCAGGAACAGCGCCGGATAATGGGCGCTGAGCCGCTTGACGATCAAGGTATAGCCGACCGCGCACAGCATCGCCAGCAGTTGCAGCCCATTACCCAGCCACGGCTGCGGCGACAGCGCGGTTTCTTCGCCGATGCTGGTCAGCAGGACGACCCCCGCAACCGAAATCATGACGCCGACATACACCCGCCCGCTCACTGTTTCGCGTAACAGCCATTGCGCCGCCAGGGCCACGGTCAGCGGCAGCATCGCGATGATAGTGGCGGCGGCGGCGCTGGAGGTAAAACGCAGGGCGTTGGCTTCGAGGACGAAATACAGCACCGGCTCGCACAGCGCCATCAAGGCCAGCCAGCGCCAGTCGCCCGGCCGATAGCGGATCGCTCCGAACCGGCCTCGCAGCGCGATAAAGACCGCCGACGCAATGAGCAGGCGGGCGAAGGTGATCAGCAGCGGATCGTAAACGGCGACCGCCAGTTTCATCGTCGCAAAGGAACTGCCCCAAATCACCATCGCCGCGATCAGATAGACGGCCGGAATGCGGATCAACCCAGTCAGTTTCATCATTTACAGGACTTTCGCGCCATCCATTCGCCCTGACGCTTCGGCAAGCTCAGCGGTCGCAGGGCATTCATCGGTAAAAAACGGGGCTCGACAGGCTCACCCCGAACGGTTTTTGAACCTGAAGCGAAACAGGACTTTCGCTTCATCCGTTCGCCCCTGAGCTTGTCGAAGGGATTCATCGGAAAAACGGGGTTCGACAGGCTCACCCCGAACGGTTTTCAATCCGAATGCGAAAGTCCTGACGAAAGTCCTGATTTAGTGGGTGGCGGACGCAGACGGCCCGTGTTTTTCCATGAAGCCCGCCAGATAATGATCGAGCAACGATCCAGCCACTTCCTCGATGGAGCGGCCGCCGGCGATTTGCAGGGTCTGGTCAAGACCCAGCACGCAAACCCCATGAATCCCGCTCCATAGCGCCCGGGTCGCCAGCGCAATATCGGCCACCGAGCGATGCGGACAGAGCAGCGCCAGTTGGCTCTGCACCAGATCAAAGGTCTGTTTCACCACGTCGCGCAGGGAATCAGGCGGCGATTGCTGATCCGGCATCCGGTATTGATAGATCGCCAGCCAGCGATGAGTGTCGCTAAGAGCGAAATGGATATAAGCCTCAGCCAGCGCCCGCAGGGCGGCAGCGGGCGGCGGCTGATCGGCAATCGCTGCGGCCAGCGCGGCGTACAGCCGAATCAGGGTTCGTTCATTCATTTGCACGATCAGGTCGTCCAGACTGCGAAACACCATATACAGGCTGCCGACCGTGTAGCCAATGCGGGCTACCACCTTGCGGGCGCTCAGACCGGTCAGCCCGTGGGCGACCACCAGTTCTTCGGCCGCTTGCAGCGCAATGGATCGAAGCTCTTCGCGGGTGTGCTGGTTGCGTCTGCCCATCCGATAACTCCTGTGTGCCGCGATAACTCAAAATCGCCAAATCCGCCATTGCCGCCAGAGAGCGTCCAGTCCGCGCCCGAAAGCCCGCAGATCCGCCTTGGCCTGGGCTTCGCGCATGGCCTGATGAATCAGACTGATATTGATCTGGGCGCGATGCTTGAGAATATCGGCTTTGATTTTAGCCAGTTCATCGGGCGCTGCCAGCAATTCCCGTTCGATTTGCACCTGGGTCTGGGCATGGCGTTGCCGCAAATCGGCAATTGCCGCCGGGTCAACCCCCTGGCGCGGATCGTAGCGAAACTGCTGCTCCAGAGTTTTACGCCAGTCCAGCAGCGCGGCGACCCGCCTGGCCCCAACCCGCTGGCCGAAGCCGGGCACGGTTTGCAGGGCTTCGGCGCTGACATCGGCGGCGGTTTCAATTCCATAGGATTCCAGCGCCATCCGGTGCGTCGTCAAAATGCCGGGAATCTGCGCCGTGTCAATAAATGATTCTCCAGAAACGCCTGCAACTGAAGCTGGCGCTGACCGGCCTCCAGTCCCTGCAATCCGCGCTGCAACTCCCCCGGCAGGGCGCGATGCCGGTCATAGCACTGGCGCAGCGCATTCAGCCGGGCGAAGAAGGCGTGTCCGGCGCCAAATTGATCCCAGTCCGCCTGCAACTCCTGCCGTTCCTGCTGCGCCGCCAGCAGCGCCAGTTGCCGACGCTGGCGTTCGCGCTGCAAGGCCGGATTGCGCAACAGCGATCCCGCAATAACCGCCAGTGGCAGCCACACCACGCTGAACTGTGGCCGGATCAGCACTGCCGCCAGCACCGCGCCGAGAATGATCGCGGCCTTGATCTGGTTACGGCGCTGAACCTGTAACAACAGCGGCGGCAATGGCGTCGGCGTTGCTGGAGTGGGTGGGATCGGCGCAGGCATTGCCGCCGGGGGTGGCGGAGTCACCGCCAGAATCCGGCTCCAGACCTGCTCCAGATCAAATCCGGGCAATCCCATTGCCTGATCTGCGGTGCTGACCCGGCGCGGCGCAGGCAGGAAAAACACCGCGCCGCTGGCCTGTTCCAGTGCGCACCACGGGCAATCCGGGGCCGAGCGCGGATATTTATGCGCACTGTTGCGGCTACAGACCCGCAACTCGCCATTGAGCCGACCCAGCGCCTGCAACCAGTCGCGGGCGCTGGGCCGACCTTGCGCCAGACTGGGTGAGGCAAAGGCGCGTTCAAATAAATCAGTGATGGATTCCGGCAGCGCGGTGAATGGCAAAGTTTGCGGCGGCGGCTCCATCTGCCGTTTGGCGGCGTGGCGACCGAAGGCGAAGCGCAGTTCCTGAATGGCGCGTTCTATCGGCATGTCGCCCTTGCCCTGATAGCGCCCGGCAAACGGATGACGGCCCATGAACAGCAGATGGAAACACAGCAGGGCCAGGCCAAAACTGTCGTGATCCGGTGTGCGCTGAAGGCCGTGAAAGGCTTTGCCCTGCAATTCCGGCGCGGTGAACTGCGGGACGCCGACATTGCAGGGAAACAGTTGCCCGTCGGCGCTGATCTGGAATGAATCACAGTCAATCAGCTTGATCAAGGCCTGCGGCGAGACGACGACATTGCCCGGATTGACATCGCCGATGACATGGCCGCGAGCGTGAATCGCCTCAAAGGCGCTGGCGAGATTGCGGGCGGCATGCACCAGAAACGACCAGTCAGCCTGCGGAAAGGCTTTTTTGCGATGCGCCGGGCCGTAGAGGCTATGGATTTCCCGGTAGCCGCTGACCCTGGGCATGATAAAGCCCTGCACCGGGCCATCCGGGCGGGCGCGCAGCAGGTCTACCGGCCAGGCGGCAATGTCCAGCAAGCCGGGATGGGCCTGACGGGCCATGCAATCGAGCTTGAGGGTCTGATCCGGCGCTGATCGGCTGGCCGGTCGGCGCCGGAATCGTCTTCGGCCTGGCCCTCTCGGTCGCCAGCACCGTGGTTCTGCTGCGCGCCATGCAGGAACGCCGCTTGTTGCCCACCAGCGAGGGACGCATCGCAATCGGCTGGCTGATCATCGAGGATCTGTTCATGGTGGCGACGCTGGTGAAGAAACCATTATCGCAACCGGTGATGCGTGTAGCGGGAATGCTGCTGATGTCGCTGTGTACCAGCGGGCTGGTGGCTGCGATGTTGCCTGGCGTTTCCAGCAGGCCCGAAGGTGCGGGCGGACTGGTGGCGATATTTCTGGCCAGTGAGCTTGCCTACCGCTTCAACTCGTTGGGTACGGTTTTAATCCTTGGCATTGCTTTCTGGATCGGGGCGATTTTAGCCATGGACCAGGTGGTGCTCACCGTGGCTCGCTGGCTGGGGCAGGGCATGTTTGCGCTGACGCAGATGAAATGGCCCAAGCCGGTGCTGGTGGGTGTGTTCGGTGGCAAGCGCGACCAGCTGACGATGATCGCCCCCGGATCAGCTTCGTTGCGCAACTCTACCAAGCCCTCGGCTCCCACCGCTGAGCCTGACGATGCCTTGGACGACTTCGAAGACCCGGATCGTGCTTCAACGACGTTGGTGGTCGATGAGGATGAGGACGATGAAATTGAAAAGCATCCGGGAACGATCGTGCCTCGTGGGGCTGGTTCCAGCAACACCCGGCGAGCGGTTTCAGATGATGAGGATGACGAAAGCTCAAGTGAAATCGCACCGCCCGATGGCCCCGATGCCCCCCGGTGCTTATGTGGCTGAGAAAAAACAGCTCACCGTGGAAGACCTCCGCGCCAAGATCAAACAACTGCCCATCAATTTGTGAACCCCGGGAAAGCCGGCCCGGCTGCGGTGCGGGAGATCGATGTCTCCGGCTACCAGTTCCCCGGACTCGAGCATCTGGTGGATGGCGAAACCAACTTCACCAAGGAAATGGAATCGCTGGTCCGCGATCAGGCCTTGCAGTTGGAAGAAGCCCTCCAGCAGTACCGCATCGAAGGCGAAGTGGTGGGCATTCACTCCGGCCCGGTCATCACACTCTTTGAAATCAAACTCAAGCCCGGCACCAAGGTATCCGTGTTGCAAGGGGTCAGTTCCGATCTTGCCCGCTCGCTCAAAGCTCAAAACATCCGCATCGTGCCCAACACCGCTGGCAAGGACACCGTTGGCATTGAAGTGCCCAATCTGAAAAAGGAAAAAGTCAGGCTCAAGGATTTGATGAGCGCCAACAGCGACATGATCCAGCGCATGAAGCTGCCCATGCTTTTGGGCAAGGATGCCAGCGGGAACGCGCTGATTGCGGACCTCACCGAGATGCCCCACATGCTCATCGCCGGGACCACCGGTTCGGGTAAGAGCGTGTGCATGAACTCGATCATCATGTCTTTCATGTTCACCAAGAAGCCTGATGAATTGCGCATGGTGCTGGTGGACCCCAAGATGGTGGAAATGTCGATGTTCCGTGACATCCCGCATTTGATGTGCCCGGTGGTGACGGAGATGGGCAAAGCAGCAGCCATACTGGAATGGGCCACGGGCAAGATGGATGAACGCTACGAACTGCTGGCCGAGGCAGCGGTGCGCGATGTGGCCAGTTACAACGCCCTGTCATGGAACGAACTCAAGGAACGCTTCCAGCCGACCACTGAGCAGGAGGAAGCGGTCATTCCCAAGAAGATGCCTTACATCGTCATCATCATCGACGAACTGGCGGACCTGATGATGACCAACAGGAAGTCGAAGGCCTGATTGTGCGTCTGGCACAGAAAGCTCGAGCGGTGGGGATTCATTTGATATTGGCGACGCAGCGGCCACAGGCCAATGTGGTGACGGGCTTGATCAAGGGCAACATGCCTTGCCGGGTTTCGTTCAAGGTGGCATCGGGCTTGGACAGCCGGATCGTGCTGGATCAGAAGGGTGCGGAATTGCTTCTGGGCCAGGGCGACATGTTGTATCTTTCGCCACGCAACAGCAAACTGACACGGGCACAGGGGACATTGGTGGATGATCTGGAAATCCGCCGGGTGGTGAAGTTTTTGAAGGATTTCGCCCAGCAGAATTTCGAGCCACAGTTGGTGCAGTTGCGCTCGGCTGCCACGAGTGAAGAAGGCGCAGAGTCATTTGAAAAGGATCCGCTCTTTGAGGATGCGGTTCGCATCGTGCTGGAAACCAAGCGTGGCAGTGTGTCCCTGCTGCAGCGACGACTGACCATCGGTTACTCACGAGCTTCCCGGCTTATTGAGCAGATGGCTCTTGCTGGCTTGCTGGGCGATTACAAAGGTTCACAGGCACGGGAGGTGACCATCTCGCTGGAGGATTGGGAAGCCATGCGCGAGCAGGCGGAAAAGGATGCAGCCCAGGCTGCGCAAGGCACCGTTTTGATCCGCGCAACAGTGATAAGTCGGGGAAATCGGCAGCCACGGAATCCGATGACCGCCCGCGCCTTCGTCTGGCGGTGGATCAGGATAGCGATGAAGAGGATGATGTCCCCGATGAGTTGCCGGGGGAATACCGCAGGTGAGATATTACCAAGCTGTTCTAGTGCAATTTTGTATTAGGTAGGCATATAGCGGTCAATTTTAGTTCGAATTTTCTGCCATTCGACCCATATGTTTTCAGGGTTGATGCGGGGTACGGGGCTTTGAGCATCCATCTGGCTATAGAAAAAATTAGCTTCATCATGCGACATGACCATACACTTGGCCTGATCCCGTATGGAATAGACTTCAGTTTCAGTAAGTGGTGCACCCTTCTGCTTTTCGCGTGCTCCTAAATGCCAGATAATTGGATTGAGGAATACCAACACTTGTTGCCCGCCAGAGGAAGCTAGCAATTTGCGAGCTTCTCGATACTCAAGTAATGCGACATCTTGCTTTCCTCGCCCGAACAGACGTTTTATGTAGTTGAACATGACCGAACTCCACGATAGGTAGATAATTAGATCGTTCGCAAGCACAATACAATAGCTTGCATCATTTTATACCACTTGAGTACATCCATGCCAAGTGATTCATTGGAGAATGGCCACGACGAATTACAACATTTAAAGAATCGCAAACGGCGCTAACCCCAGCGCCGATGCTAAGCGTCCGCGCTGAACCTTCATAGCATTTGGAATTCCGATGGCGTCACCAGCGTGTTCATCTTCCCGTGGAAATCATTCTGACCGGGCATGTCAGGACATATTTATCATGATTAGTTTATATGATAGTGCGAGCTATTGACATGAAATAAACTTATGATAAAATATGGAGCTGATGCACACGATCCGGCTTATCTGCGATGTGGCGGGGCTGCGCAGCTTCAGCCATGCGGCGGAAAAGCATGGCATCACCCAGTCTGCGGCCAGTCAGCGGGTGAGCCAGCTTGAACGTCGGCTGGGCGTGACGCTGCTGGACCGGTCGGTGCGGCCTCTGGAACTTACGGAGGCAGGCAAGGAGTTCATCAAGGGTTGTCGGGAACTGCTGGAACGCTACGACCAGCTTGAGCAGCGGATCTCGCGGCTGCGTCCGGAGGCGGGAGACCCGGCTGGGGAAGTGCGTGTGGATGCGATTTATTCGGCGGGAATCGACCTGCTGAATCAGGTGAGGGAAAGTTTTGAAGATAAGTACCCCAAAGTGCGGGTGCTGGTGGAATACAAACGGCCGGAGCAGGTGTACGGGGCGGTGCAGGCGCAGCGGTGTGATGTGGGAATATTGTCGTTCCCCAAGCGGTGGAAACAGGTGGGTGTGATTCCGCTGCGGAACGAACCGATGGCGGTGGTCACGGCTGCGGATCATGTGCTGGCAGGGCGGTCGGTGGTGCAAGCCGGTGAACTGGGGGACTGGCCGCTGCTGACCTTTGAGCCGGGGTTGCCGGCAGGGCGGAGTATTCGAAAGTATTTGCGTGAGCAGGGGGTGGAGCCGACGATCGCAGCGGTGTTTGACAATGTGGACACGATCAAGAGTGCGGTGGCGGTGAGTCAGGAACAATATGCGATTCTGCCCAAGCGAACGGTGATGCGGGAGGTTTTTCTGGGGACGTTGGCGGCAACGGATCTTCAGCCTGGATTGGTGCGACCGATGGGGATTATTTTTCATCGGCCTACGCATGGCCGGAGCTGGAAACGCTGCGGATTGGACAGCATGAACGAATCGGTGCCCACGGGAGCGTTTGCTCCGACCGTTCAGTTGTTTGTGGATCACCTGCTGAACATGGCTGGCCCGGGGGTCGATCTGGTGGCGGCCATGGAACAGGATGTGCGGGTGGTGGCCAGGGCCTAACAAATTGGTGAATCGGGGGGAGTTGGTTGGTCGGTTGGTCGGTGATTCCCAGAATGTTGAAGGTATCAATCGGATCGCAGGCGTTGCACCTGTGGCGCATCGCTAAACGTATCAGGCGTTGTTAAGAGCGATCAGTGGATACCGCAGGTGTTTTAGCAGTACATGAGGTTTTTGTTTTCAGTGGAGCAAACGACGATGAAGTGCGACCCAACTCAGCCGACGGTAACCCGACAGCATGATTTACCCATGCCCCCGGTGGCACATACCCAGCCTCAGGCGCAAGGTCTATACGACCCGGCGTTTGAGAAGGACTCCTGCGGGGTGGGGTTTGTTGCCAACATCAAGGGGCTGGCCTCGCACAAGATTGTCACCGATGCGCTGACCATTCTGGAGAAGCTGGCACACGTGGAGCTTGCGGATGTGAAAAAATACGGGGATGGTGCGGGGATACTTTCGGGCATGCCTCATATGTTTTTCAAGCGCGTGTTGCGGGAGGAACTGAATATCACCCTGCCGGAGCCGGGGCATTACGGCGTAGGATTTTTGTTTTTGCCACGTGACCCCGACGAGCGTCAGGCCTGCAAAGGCATCATGGAACGGTACATCGCGGTGCAGGGGCAGAAACTCCTTGGTTGGCGCCGGGTGCCCACCGATGCGGACAAGGCTGATGTCGGCCCCACGGCCAGGGCTGGCGAGCCAGTGATGGAACAAGTGTTCATCGGTGCCAGCGACAAGTGTGACCGGACTTCGTTCTGCCGACAGCTGTATCTGATTCGCAAACAGGCTTACCACGCCATCCGTGCCACCAAGCTCAAACAGCTCAACAGCTATTACTGCGCTTCCATGAGTTCGCGGGTGATCGTGTACAAAGGTCAGCTCACCAGTGAGCAGGTGCGATTGTACTTCCCTGATCTGGCAGCTCCGGATTTCACCAGTCATCTGGCGATGGTGCATTCACGTTTCAGCACCAACACGTTCCCTTCATGGGAGCGAGCGCAACCCATGCGTTTCATGTGTCACAATGGTGAAATCAACACCCTGCGGGGCAACATCAACTGGATGCGCGCCCGTGAAGGCTTGTTTGAAAGTGAAATATTCGGTGGCGAGTTGCGCCGGTTGTTTCCGATCATTGACCCTGAAACCAGCGACTCGGGGATTTTCGACAATGTGATGGAACTGCTTCTGCTCACAGGCAGGCCCTTGCCCGAAGCCGTGATGATGATGGTGCCCGAGGCTTGGGAGAATCACGAATCAATGCCTGCGGACAAGCGGGCGTTTTATGACTATCACTCATGCCTGATGGAGCCTTGGGATGGGCCTGCGAGCGTGGCATTTACCGATGGACGGTACATCGGTGCGGTGCTGGATCGCAACGGCCTGCGTCCCAGCCGGTATTACGTGACCCACGATGACCGGGTGGTGATGGCCAGCGAAGTCGGGGTGCTCGATGACATTCCGACCGAGGCGGTCAAGACCAAAGGTCGTTTGCAGCCTGGGCGCATGTTTCTGGTGGATTTTGAACAAGGCCGGATCATCGCCGACGAGGAATTGAAAAAGGACTTTGCCAGTCGCAGGCCCTATGCCCAGTGGATGCAGAACCAGCGGCTGGAGCTTGGCGAGCTTAAATCCAATCAGGAACCAGCGGGCTTTGATGCCGATACGCTGCTACCCCGGATGCAGGCGTTTGGTTATACGCTGGAACATTTGAGTGTGATTCTGGCACCATGATTACCAGAGCAAGGAGCCGCTGGGTTCGATGGGCAACGATACAGCCTTGGCTTGCCTGTCGGATAAACCTCGGCTGGTGAGTGACTATTTCAAACAGCTTTTTGCACAGGTGACCAATCCCCCGATTGACTCGACGCGTGAGTCGATCATCATGAGTTTGGAATGTCACATCGGGCCTGAAGGCAACCTGCTGGAGACGACCGAGAAACAGGCCCATCGACTGCGCGTGCCACACCCCGTGCTGACCAACCAGCAGCTTGCTGCGATCAAGCACATGGATCATCGTGGCTGGCGCAGCAAAACGTTGGACATCACCTGGGACAAGAGCGAGGGTTCCTGCGGCATGGTGCAGCGCTGGATCGGTTGTGCCAGGAGGCAACAGATGCAATTGATGAGGGTTACAGCCTGATCGTGCTTTCGGATCGCAACACCGGGGTGGACCGGGGTGCCACTTTCGGCGCTGCTGGCTACGGCCACGGTGCATCATCATCTGATTCGTACCGCAATGCGTACACGGATCGGCATCGTGGTGGAGTCGGGCGAACCCAGGGAAGTGCATGATTTCTGCATGCTTTGCGGCTACGGGGCCGATGCGGTCAATCCCTATCTAGCCATGGAAGCCTGCCTCCAGATGCAACGTGAAGGCAAGCTGCCAGGGGACATGATGATGACACCATCATCAGCCATTTCATCAAGCAGTGGGGCGGGCATGCTGAAGGTGATGGCAAGATGGGCATCAGCACGCTGGCCAGTTACAAGGGCGCGCAGATTTTTGAAGCGGTGGGTTTGAATCAGGAAGTCATTCGTCGCTCGTTCACCGGAACCGCCAGCCGAATACAAGGCGTGGGCTACGATGTACTGGGTGAGGAGGCGATGCGCAGGCATGAGATCGGCTATCCCTCGCGCGATGCGGTGCGTTTGCCGGTGCTGCCCAACCCGGGTGAGTACCACTGGCGTGCAGAGGGCGAAGCCCACATGTGGAACCCGCAGACGATTGCATCGTTACAAGTGGCGGCCCGCAGCAACAGCAGGCTGGCGTATGAACAGTTTGCCAAACTGGTCAATGAGGATGCCCACAAGCGTTGCACGTTGCGCGGCCTGCTGTCGTTCAAGTCGCCTCAGCAGGGCGGGTATCAGGCGATCCCGCTGGATCAGGTCGAATCGGCTGCGGACGATTGTCAAGCGTTTCCGTACCGGGGCGATGAGCTACGGTTCGATCAGCAAGGAGGCCCACGAGTCGCTGGCGGTGGCGATGAACCGCATGGGTGGCAAGAGCAACACTGGTGAAGGCGGCGAGGATTACGAACGATTTACGCCCCTGGCCAATGGGGACAACCGCAACTCGGCCATCAAACAAGTTGCCAGCGGCAGGTTCGGTGTCACGATTTACTATCTGACCAACGCCAAGGAATTGCAGATCAAAATGGCGCAGGGTGCCAAGCCCGGCGAAGGCGGGGAATTGCCCGGTCATAAGGTGAGTGCAAGCATTGCCAAGACTCGGCATACCACGCCGGGGGTGATGCTGATTTCGCCTCCGCCGCACCACGATATTTATTCGATCGAGGATTTGGCGCAGCTGATTTACGATTTGAAAAACGCCAACCCCAGTGCCAACGTGTCGGTGAAACTGGTGAGCGAAGTGGGCGTGGGCACGATTGCGGCCGGGGTGGCCAAGGCCCATGCGGATCACATACTGATTTCGGGTCACGAAGGTGGCACGGGGGCATCGCCCTTGACCGGGGTACGCCATGCGGGTTTGCCTTGGGAACTGGGTATAGCCGAGACGCATCAGACGCTGGTGCTCAACGACCTGCGATCGCGGGTGTCGCTGGAAACCGATGGACAACTCAAAACCGGGCGAGACTTGGTGATGGCGGCGTTGCTGGGAGCTGAGACTTTCGGCTTTTCGACCGCTCCGCTGATTACCTTGGGCTGCATCATGATGCGCAAGTGTCATTTGAACACCTGCCCGGTAGGCATCGCCACGCAGGACCCTCAGCTCCGCGCCAAGTTTGCTGGCCAACCCGAGCATGTGGTGAATTACCTGTTCATGGTGGCCGAGGAAGCAAGGCAGATCATGGCCAGCCTGGGCATCCGCAAGCTCACCGATTTGGTGGGACGGGTGGACCTGTTGCAAACCGATACTGCCATCGCTCACTGGAAAGCTCAGGGACTGGATTTGTCGCCCCTGCTCACCCCTGCTCAAAAGCCTCATGCCAACGTCGGCCTGTTCAAACAGCAGGAACAGGATCACGGTCTGGAAAAATCACTGGATCGTGAGCTGATCAGACTTTGCGCCCCTGCCCTGGAGCGGCGTGAAAAAGTGAAACTGGAACTGCCCATCAAGAACATTCATCGCACGGTGGGCACCACGCTGTCGCATGAACTGGCCAAACGTTATGGCCCGGAACCATTGCCCGATGACACGATTCAGATCAAGTTCACCGGCTCGGCAGGGCAGTCGCTGGGCGCGTGGTTGGCCAAGGGGGTGACGCTGGAAATTGAAGGTGATGCCAACGACTACTTCGGGAAGGGTCTTTCGGGTGGCAAGCTCATGATTTACCCGCCCAAAAACAGCACCTTTGTACCCGAGGAAAACATCATCATCGGCAATGTGGCGTTCTACGGAGCGATTGCTGGTGAAGCTTATATTCGTGGTGTTGCGGCTGAACGTTTCTGTGTGCGCAACAGCGGGGTACGGGCGGTGATTGAAGGCGTGGGCGACCATGGGTGCGAATACATGACCGGTGGTCGGGCGGTGATTCTGGGCAGGACCGGGCGAAACTTCGCAGCGGGGATGTCCGGTGGCGTCGCCTACGTGTGGGATGTGGATGGGAAGTTCCTGCAGAATTGCAACCTGGGCCTGGTGGAACTGGAAAAGGTGGAAGACGCGGAAGATGAAGCCGAGTTGAAAACCATGATTGAAAAACATCTGGCTTTCACAGGCTCATCGGTTGCGGCCCTGCTGCTGGCGCAGTGGCACAAGCACTTGCCCCAGTTCGTGAAAGTGATGCCCACAGATTACAAACGCGTCCTTACGGAACAGAAAAAGCAGTCAGCGATGGCGCTGGTTAAGTGAAAATAATTGGATGATGTTTACTGATATGAAGCACACACCGAATCGGTGTGGGTTTTCTGGAAAAAGCAAGATTATTGCCAGCGGAGTTTTCATCATGGGTAAGCCCACCGGATTTATGGAATTCAAGCGTGAAACAGTCCCCAACCTGCCAGCGAAGGATCGTCTGGCCAACTACGACGAATTCCACGCGCACGTGCCTGAAAAGCATCTGCAGACCCAGGGCGCACGCTGCATGGACTGCGGGGTGCCTTTCTGCCAGTCCGACCATGGTTGTCCGATTGACAACCTGATCCCTGAATGGAATGACCTGGTTTACAAGGGCCAGTGGCGTGAAGCCCTGGATCGGCTGCACAAGACCAACAACTTTCCGGAGTTCACCGGCAGAGTATGTCCTGCCCCATGCGAGGGGGCTTGTGTGTTGGGCATCAACGAACCGCCGGTGACAATCAAGAACATCGAGGCGGCCATCATCGACAAAGGTTTCGAGGAAGGCTGGGTCACGGCCAGCGTCCCGGTGACACGCACCGGCAAAACCGTGGCGATCGTCGGTTCCGGGCCGGCGGGACTGGCGGCAGCGGCCCAGCTCAACTCGGCGGGACACAGCGTCACCGTGTATGAACGGGCTGACCGCATCGGTGGGTTGCTGATGTACGGCATCCCCAACATGAAGCTTGATAAAAAAGTTGTTCAGCGTCGTATTGACCTGTTACAAAAGGAAGGCATCCGATTTGTTACCAATACGTCGGTGGTTGCGGAGCACCAATCCGATATTCGAAATTCGAAATTCGAAATCAATCCCAATGGCTACACCCTGCCCAACCAAACGAATCAAATAAGTCTGCGGGAACTTCGTGAAAAATATGATGCCGTACTGCTGGCCACCGGGGCGACCAAACCGCGTGATCTGCCGATTCCCGGTCGCAACTTGAAGGGCATCCACTTTGCCATGGAGTATCTGCATCAGAACACCAAGGCTTTGCTTGATGGCAAGCCCGGTGATGGTTTTATCAGTGCCAAGGACAAGCATGTGATCGTCATCGGTGGCGGCGATACTGGCTGCGACTGCATCGGTACCTCAATGCGGCACGTATGCAAAAGCCTGGTAAATTTTGAATTGTTGCCCAAGCCCCCGGACAATCGGGCCCCGAGCAATCCCTGGCCAACCTGGCCGAGGATTTTCCGCACGGATTACGGGCATGAGGAAGCGGGGGTCGTGTTTGGTCATGACCGCGTGAATTTGCCATCAGCGCCAAGGAATTTATGGATGATGGGAAGGGGAACGTCAAGGCGGTGAAAACGGTGCGGTGGAAGTGAGTTTTGATGGGCCGAAGATGAACCTCAAGGAAGTGCCCGGCAGTGAGCAGACGTTCCCAGCCGACCTCGTTCTGCTGGCGATGGGCTTTTTGGGGCCCGAGGAATCGCTGGTGCAACGCATCGGCGTGGAGCTGGATGCACGAGGGAATTTCAAAGCCGAGTACGGGCGGTTTGCCACGAATGTGGAAGGTGTATTTGCGGCGGGTGACTGCCGGCGTGGTCAGAGTCTGGTAGTGTGGGCGATCAACGAAGGCCGGGCTGCGGCACGGGAACTGGACCGCTACCTCATTGGCGCCACAGTGCTGGTGTGATTTGAGCTTAATGATCGATTGTCTATGCACCCACCCCCAGCGAGAGTA
>JAAUTM010000364.1 GCA_012031455.1 Phycisphaerales bacterium | reverse complement strand
TGTGTCTGCGTGTCAGCAGGCCGGTTTGCCGTTGCGTTATGCAGCACACATCACCGGTCACGGATGGCGCAAGCTCATGCGTCTGCCCAAGCCGCTGGTGCATCGCATCACTACGGTCCGCCCGGCGCCAGCGCTTTTTGAATTTCTGATGAAGCATGGTCCGATTGAGCAGCGCGAAGCGTATGCCACATTCAACATGGGTGCTGGTTTTGCGGTGTGGGTCAGGCCGGCTGAGGCACAGAAATGCCTGCAACTGGCGCAGGCTCTGGGGTACGATGCGTGGCTGGCCGGTCATGTCGAAGCGCAGGGTTCGCGGCAGGCGGTGGTGATCGATCCTCTGAACATGACCTTTGCAAGCGACACGCTGCAACTGCGCTGATGACGAAGGATATTGGGACATCCATTAAAAAAGCCCAACCATTTTCATGGCTGGGGCTTCGTAGGCTCCGTGGCGCTTCGGTTGGACGGTGTGGATCAGAATCGTCTGGTTGATCGGAGCGACGGTTCTGATCGATGTCTCGTAACGGGCGGATGAACCCGCCTTGTGGGACATGCCTGCAACATCGCAGGCTTATCCCGGTCCCCAAACGCTCTTACTTCTTCTTTGCAACCTTCTTCGCCGGTTTCTTGGCAGTGGTCTTCTTGACAGCTTTCTTCGCAACTTTCTTAGCCATAGCAGGATTCCTTTCGCTAAAGACCACGGAGCTTATATCACTTTAATCGTCCAACGAAAATCTTGTCAATGATTTTTTTTAGATTTTCATTTCATCGGTTTGATTTCGCGCGCACTTCAATCGATGAGGACGACCACATCGCGAGGATCAACCCGGAGATTCCGGGAGCTTTTCTTTTGCAGCTGCGGACGCGGATTCAGTTCAAACACTTTCATCAGATGCCCATCACCGATGCGGAATTGATGCTGGGCCATCTCCCCCAGATACATGCTTTCGATGTGACTGGCGGTAAGCACATTGGTTGAATCCGCAGAGGTCGGGTCCCCATCGTCGAGCATGCCCACGGCTTCGGGACGGATGGAGCAGGTGAGAGCTTTGGCCGTTTGGGCATCGGGGGGAAAAGTGCGCGAAACAAGCACTCCCAGCGGGGTATCGAGGGTCAGCATGTCACCGGATTGTTCACGCACGGTGGCTGGATAAAAGTTGGATTCGCCCAGGAAATCGGCGACGAAGCGTGTCGCTGGCTGCTGATAAAGCTGGAAGGGCGTGCCCTGCTGGATGAGTTTGCCATCGCGCAGCACCGCCATGTGGTCCGCCATGGAAAGGGCTTCCTTCTGATCGTGCGTGACGTAAACCGTGGTGATCCCAGCCTGCTTGCACAGGCTGCGAATCTGGGTGCGCATTTCCAGGCGCAGCTTGGCGTCGAGGTTGGATAGCGGTTCATCAAGCAGGAGCAGCTCCGGTTCAATCACCAGGGCGCGTGCCAAAGCAATGCGTTGCTGCTGCCCACCGGAAAGCTCGTTGGGTTTACGCCGGGCGTAATCGCTCATCTGCACCATGTCCAGGGCTTGTTGCACACGCCAGCTGATTTCGCTGGTGCTTTGTTTACGCACTTTCAGGCCAAAGGCGATGTTTTCGAACACCGTCATGTGTGGCCAGAGGGCATAGCTTGAAAGCACATGCCGGTGTGCCGCTGGTCCGGTGGCAGACGGGTCACATCACGGTCACCGAAATGGATGCTGCCCATGGGTGGGATCGGTGAAGCCGGCAAGCATCCGCAGCAAGGTTGTTTTGCCACAGCCCGATGGCCCCAATAGGAAAAACAGCGAGCCAGCGGGGATGTCCAGGTCGATGCCATCCACGGCCACGGTGGTGTTGAAGTGCTTGGTGAGTTTGCGCAGGGTGATGGGGACAGCCATGGGTGAAAATCATAACACGAGCCAAGCGAAATCTGTACAGGATCAGGCCACCCGCTTGGGTGAGATCAAAGAAATGGAACTAGTCCCTCTGGCGGAATGCCTCATACTCACGTTTAAGGCTTTCATCTTCCGGCGCCAGCGTCAAGGCTTGCCGGTAGTGGCGGAGGGCTTCGTCATGCGCATCGCGGGCAGCGGCGAGCCGGGCCAGATTGCGCCAGATGCGGGGATGCTCCCGGCTGACATCCAAAGCGGCCTGCAAGCGCATTTCAGCCTGAGCCAAATCACGCTCAGCCAGCGCGAACTCCGCAAGCTGGGCATGGGCATCCAGATACTTCGGGTGATGATCGAGGATGCGCTGATACTGTTCCTGAGCGGATGCCGGTCGGCCCAGCAGCAGGAGCAGGTCGGCAAGTTGGGTGCGTGCCTGAATTGATTCCGGGCGCAGGTCCACAGTGATTTCCAGCCAGGGCAGGGCTTCATCAAACCGGCCGACTTCCACGAGTGAGGAACCAAATCGGTACATGGCGACGGGGTTGCCCGGCTGACGTTCCAGATCCAGCAGGCGCATTGATTCCACGCTTTGGCAGCGACTGTTGTAAACCCAGGTGGATATGCCCAGAGCGATGACGACCATGGCAGCAGGGATGGCCACAGCCGCTCGTCGCCGGGCATCGCTCAAGGTTAAACGGTTGATACCTTGGGCCAGCACCATGGTGCCCGCCAGAGCCATGGGCAAGGCCAGCAACTGGGCGGCATAGATGGGGGCAACACCCAAGGCGTGACCCACCAGCAGAAATTGACCCAGAGCAAGCACCCCGGCAATCGCCAGCCAATGCCTGTGTCGTAGGCCTAACGCCAGTAGAACCAAGAGCCAGAACACCAGCAACATCCCCACCCACACCCAGGTATCGTTCCAGGTGGGAAGCTGAGCTGGGATCGTATTGGTGCAGGGCCGGGGATAGATCAGTTGCGTCAGGTAGTAGATCGCCAGGGAAAAGGTGGATGCCAGTCGCTGGGGAATATCGACGCCTAAAAGGGGATTGCGGGTCAGGTCATCGCTGGGTAATTGGTTGTGCAGCGACCAGCCGATCGCCAGGGTACGACCCCAAAGGTACAGCCCAAGGGGGATCAGCAGCAGCAGGGCGGTGCCAGCGTGAACCGGGCGAAGGTCGCGCGGGTTGGAAGGTGTGTTGTCGGGTCGTTTGAGCCAGGGCAGATCGAGCTTGCCGGGGTTGGGGCCTAGCCAGGCCTGCACGATGGCCAACGGGATCACCAGCAGTCCAGTGGTGTCGGAACCCATGGCCAGAGCGGCACAGAGCATGGCACCCAGTGCGGAGGCAACCGAGCCATGTCGTGTGAGCAGGGCACGGCGATGCAGCCAGCCGAAGGCACAAAGTCCCAGCATGGCCAGAAGCTGGGCGTCAGTCATCTGCGCCAGTTCCTTTCTTGTGGT
>JAAUTM010000363.1 GCA_012031455.1 Phycisphaerales bacterium | reverse complement strand
GCGAGCGGCGAACAATACCGGGGCGTGCTGGGTCACCAACTCAAACCACTCCGGCTTGCGAGGCACGATGATCAGTTGTACCTCTGCCGGGCAGGTGTCGATAAGCAGCTTGTCTTCGCCCGGTGCGGTGGAACCGGCCACGAGAATCGGCCTGCTGCGATCCAATCCAAGTTGTTCAGCAAGTTCCAGGGCACCGGGAATCAACTGTGCCGCATCAGTGCCTTGCGGGACGACCTTGGCCGTATCCCATTTCATGGAATCAAGCACCTGCACCCGCTCAGCCGAGGTGCCCAGGTGAATGAATCGCCGGGCATAGGCCTGGGTTTGTGCTCCCACTGCCGACAGGCGGACAAAGGTCGATCGCAGCAGCGGACGAATCCAGCAATAGCGTTTGAAGCTGCGCTCCGAGAGTCGGCCGTTGACCACGCATACGGGAATGTGCCGCCGGTCGCACTGTTCCATGAAGTTCGGCCAGACCTCCAGTTCCACCAGCACTACAGGTCGGGTTTGAGCCACATCAAGGAAACGGTTGACTGGTGATGAAAAATCCAGCGGATAACGAACCACCTGATGATGAGCGGAAAAAGTTCACACGCCCGTGCAAAACCGGTGTCCGTGGTGACGGCGATGATGAGGCGAAATTGCTGGCTACCGGATTTGGCCAGTTGTTCAACCAGTTCACGAATAGCGTTTACCTCGCCAACCGATACGGCGTGAAACAATATCGTTTTTACGTTTTCAGCGGTTTGCGAAGGCGGCGAAGCGTGACCGAATCGGCCTTGCCAGTCGGTGCGCCACTTGCCCGTATGCAACAGGCGATAACCCCACACCGGGCTGGTCACCAGGGCGGCAGCGGCATACACCATGTCATGAAGCACACTCACGGGGTGATGATTGTAATGATTGCGGATCGAAAGAGTGGGAATGCGGTAGAAAAGTCAGTACCACCCCGGAAGTGATTGGATTACAGGTGCGTGCAGCATGCGACTCCAGTCAACAAAACCACAACATCACTGGAGCGGTTGAACGACCCCGGTTTTGGGCAGCTTTGTCTGATTGCGTCTTTGACGAACTAGTTTGATGAGGACCACACAGGTCACCAATGCGATGATGCCCGCCAGCACCACCATGTGTCCCTGCTGAGTCCAATGCCGAACACGTTCCAACTGAGACCCGAAGAAATAGGCCAGCAGAATGATGACCGGCACACTGATGAGTGCAGCCGAGCCATCGTACACCAGCATTTTCCAAAAAGGCAGACGAAAGTGACCGGCTGAGAAAAACACCGCTGAACGAATACCAGGTAAAAAACGTGCGGTGAACAGAGCTTTGCCCCCGTGATCGTGAAATGCTTTGTGCGCCGCTGCCAGCCGCTTGGGCGATAAAAACCATTTGAACGGGGGGATCTTGGTCAGTTGTGTGCCAAAACGTCTGCCCATGAAATACATCACCCAGTCGCCCAGCAATACGCTCAATAGTGCCAGCGGAAGCATCAGGCTCAGGGGCATTACCTCGCGGTAGCAAAGGTAACCCAGAGCCATAAGCGGGATGTCTTCCGGCATGGGTAAGCCAAAGCCGCTGATGATGATGATGGCAAACAACCCAATGGCCATGAACATGCCCCATTGGTCCACCAGCAGAGGGAGATCGTTGAGCAGCCAGTCCATGAATCAAACCTGTGTGAGCAGGGTTATTGTGACGCAAGCCAGTCCAGAGCCTGAGTACGGGATTGTAACTGACCTTCGAGTTGCAGGTCGTAAGCCTGTTCCAATAATCGGCGAAATACCGGGCCGGGTTTGCGACCCAGGGCAATCAGATCATCACCATTGACCAATGGAATCGGTGCCAGACCATCCTTGCTTAGCTCTGAGATTTCCTGCTCCACCTGCGCTTGCCAGCGTTGCAGGGACGGGCAGGCATGGGTCATGGTCTGCGTCAGCACCCACGCGATCGACCAACCGGGTGATGCCAGGGCCCGCTTCTTTGCTGCCATGCGCAGTTCATTCCAACCCAGAGCCAGCGGCAACACCTTGAACCCGTCACGCCAGACTTGCAGATCGTCATTGGTCAGTACCAGCGCTTTGCCCAGACGACTCAACTGCTGATTCCCTGCTGTCGCAAGCCAATGCTCCACAGCGATGCGCAGGGCTGCAACATCAGCCACTTGAGTTTCCTCCAAAGGCAGGTGTCGATCCAGCACCCAGGCCATGAGCCAGGTCATCCAAGAAATAGTAGGGTTCGCGAGGGCATAATCGCGCAATAATTCTGTGAGGGCCTGCACCCGTTTGAGGTTGCTTTGACGATGATATTCGTGCAGGGTTGGGCCATCGAGGTTGAGCTGTTCAAGCAGCGTCAGAGACTGGGCAGGTCGTGGACCAGTGAGCATGGCCCTGAGTTCAGCCCCGATGCGTTCCCTGCTGATCTGGCCCAGATAACGGGCATGTGCCCGGATGGCTGCTGCGGTGCGTGATTCGATGGAGAACCCGAATCGTGAGGCAAAACGCACGGCCCGGAGCATGCGCAGATAATCCTCCGCAAATCGCTCTTCCGCCGGCCCGATGGCACGCAGCACACCATCCTGTAAATCACGCAGGCCATCCACATAATCCAGCACCTGCAGGGATCGTCCGTCATTAACTTTCACAACCTGCCAGGCCGGATCATCATGATTGGAGGTTTCAGGCAACGGGTCAGCCAGCAGGCCGTTATGGTGAAATCGCGACGCAGCACATCGTTTTTGGCATCGGTGAATTGCACATGGTCAGGCCGTCGCCCATCGTGGTAACCCCACTCCTTGCGGAAGGTCGCCACTTCGGTGGAGATTTTTCCCTGATGCACGAGTACCACGCCGAACGCTTCGCCGACTGCCTGAGTTCGCGCAAACAGCCCTTGCACCACCTGAGGCGGAGCATCGGTGGCCACATCAAAATCTTTGGGCAACAGCCCCAGCACCTGATCACGCACACATCCCCCGGCCAGGAGCGCAGTGTACCCCTGCTCCCGTAACCGGGTAATGATCTTCACTGCCGCGGCGTATGCGGAAGAGGATGAGGACGCAGGAGTCATGATGCAAGTCTACCAAACAAGTACCTCTACCCGTAGATTCACACTTTCAGAGCTATCTGCCCGCAGCGCTACCAGCCCGCAGCGCAAGCAAGGGCATCTTCTTATTGTCCATGCAACACATATTCAATTGAATTTGCCAGATAGGTATGGCCATTGATCCATTTCGTACTTCCATGTTCCGTCCACCATTTGTACTTTGCTTGACTGGACGCATACTTCTCATTGAGCTTACGGGTACACCAAGCTTTAAGTTGACTCATGACTT
>JAAUTM010000362.1 GCA_012031455.1 Phycisphaerales bacterium | reverse complement strand
CCACATCGGCGACTGGACTCCGTCAGGGGGATTTCCTTGGGACATACCTGCACGCACACCTGTGCGTTGCCACAGTCATTGACTCCGCCCGGCCCCATCACTGCATCCAGACGCTGTTCCTTGGTGGCAGCGCCGGTCTTGTGCATGTTGAAATAGCGGACCTGACTCCAAACCTGAGCTCCCTGGAACTGGTTATCCAGTTGGAATTGAGGGCAGGCTTCCAGGCAGCAGCCACAGGTCATGCACTGGCTGAGTTTGTAGCGAGTGTCCTGCGTTTCCTGCGGTTCGGTGGGGCCAAAGCCCATGTTGTGCGTGCCATCGATGGGCACCCAGGCGCGGACAGCCTTCAAGTTTTCGAACATACGAGTGCGGTCGACCATGAGGTCACGCACCACGGGGAACTTGCTCATGGGTTCAAGGCTGATCGGGCCGCCCTGGGTTTGTTCGAGCAGATTGTCAATCAGGGCTGAGCAGGATTGCCGAACCGCGCCATTGACGAGCATGGTGCAGGCCCCGCAGACTTCTTCCAGGCAGTTGCAATCCCAGATCACCGGTGTGGAGGGCCGGCCATCGACCGTGACCGGGTGCTCAGCAATGTACTGCAGGCACGAAATCACGTTCATATTGGGCTTGTAGGGAACATCAAACTCTTCCCAGTGAGCTGGCTGACCTGGGCCGACCTGACGCTTGATCTTGAAGCGAACGGATTTGCTGTTAGGGGCGATCATGGGGTTATCCTTGGTTTGAATCTCCCTCACCCGCCGAGAGCCGGAGCCTTGGGGTGTGGGCGTATCTTTCACTCGACCACTCGTTCACTTGACCACTTTTATTTGGCGGCCACGGTTTCCTTCTTATCGCTCTTTTTCTCGTCCACCGCCCCGTAGTTGCGAATGGTAGGCGTCCACAACAGCGTGGGGCACCGGTTCATACGCCACAGTGTGTTTGTCGCTGGCTGCGTCGTACTTGGTGATGCTGGTTTTGAGCCAGTTGGCATCATCACGATCAGGGTAATCGTCCCGGTAGTGGGCCCCGCGTGATTCCGTGCGCTCCAAGCCAGCCAGTACAATCGACTCTGCATAAAGCAGCATGTCATTCAAGGCACGGGTGAACGACAGATTCTGGTTGGTCCACATCGCGGTGTCCGCCAGTTTCACGTTCTTGAACCTGGCCTTTAGGTCCTGCACCGTGTCCCAGGCTTTCTTCATGCCCGCTTCATTTCGCACCACGGTGAGCTGATCGGTCATGGTGTCGCCGAGGATGCGGTGAAGTTCGTAGGGGTTGCTGCCTGTCGCAGCCCCGGCAGTGTCGATGAGTTTTTTCATCTTCGCCTGTTCCTGCGCCACCATGGGGGCGAACATCGAATCAGGCAGTTCGCTCGCCGCCTTGCTGACTTTGTCCTTGACGTAGTTAGCCACCGACAACCCGCAGAACAGACCATCAAAGATGCATGAAAGCAGGGCGTTGGCACCCAGGCGGTTGGCCCCGTGATACTGGTAATTGACTTCGCCAAAAGCATACAGGCCGGGGATGTTGGTCACCATGTTGCCCGGATCGCCGAACACCATGCCCTTGTGATCGGTACGCTCGGTGAAGGTGGTGTACAGCCCGCCCATGGTGTAATGCACGGCAGGGAAAATCTTCATCGGCACATCACAGGGTCCTCGCCGACGAACTTTTCGTAAATTTCAAAGATGCCTGCCAGTTTCTTTTTGTTGGCATCGGGCAGGTGGGTGCAGTCCCAGGTAAACCATGCGCCCGCCACCGATCCCGTAACCTTCCTGACATTTGAAGAAAATTTCACGGGTGGCGATATCGCGCGACACCAGATTGGCATACTTGGGGTACTTCTCATCCATCCAGTACCAGCGATCGCTTTCGGGAATGTCCTGGCCGGGGCGGGTGTCGTTTTTCTTTTTGGGAACCCAAAGCTGACCACCTTCACCACGGGCCGATTCGCTCATCAGCCTGCATTTATCTTCGCCGGGGATGGCGGTGGGGTGTACCTGAATCATTTCCGGGTTGCCGATCCACGCTCCCGCTGAGTAGCAACGGGCCGCAGCGCCGCCGGTGCAGATCACACTGTTGGTGCTCTTGCCGAATACCAGCCCGCAACCACCGGTGCCATGATCACAGCATCACCCTTGAAGGCTTTGATGTCCAGGTCTTCATGTCCTGAGCGACGATGCCCTTGCACGTGCCGCTGTCATCGAGCACAGGCCAGAGAAATTCCCAGAACTCGTACTTTTTGACCTTGCCTTCGGCTTCATAGCGGCGAACCTGTTCATCGAGTGCGTAGATCAATTGCTGGCCGGTGGTGGCACCGGAAAAGTGAGTGCGTTTGAAAAGCGAACCACCGAAAAGTCGCAGGTCATGGAACCCTTCGGAAGTGCGGTTGAAGGGCACGCCCATGCGGTCGAGCAGTTGGATAATTTTGGGTGCCCACTGGCACATATCGTTGACCGGGGCCTGATGAGCAAGGAAGTCCCCGCCGTAGAGCGTTTCGCGGGTGTGTTCATCTTCGCTGTAGCCCTGCTGGCGGGCGACTTCGTTGCAGGCGTTGATACCACCCTGAGCACAGACACTGTGCGAGCGTTTGACGGGGACCATGCTGAAAAGGTCCACCGGGACACCGGCTTCTGCGATGCGGATGGAGGCTGCCAGACCCGCCAGTCCGCCGCCGACGATGATGACACGAGCTTTTGCGTTGGCCATGATGCTTTATCCGTTTGCGTGAGGGGCTTAGGGGTTAATCAATCGTAGTATCGGGCTTTGGTACCGGGCATCCCCGTAGATCAGAATCGGTATTAATGGGTATGCGGCACAGTGTCATCTTGAGCATGACCAAGTTGGCGGGTTGAGCCGGTGGGCGCAAGGAAGATCGACTCCATCGTATGGAAGTCAAGTTTGCCTTCTTTTTTCATTTGTGCCATATGGACATAGGCTTGCTTTTCGGCTTCGGGGGCTTTGTCGAGGTAACTGATCGCCCCGACGATGGCGCCAGCGGTGAATAGCGTGAGCGTCACAAACATCCCCGCACAGACCAGTCCCCAGCGTTTCTGAGCGGATACGCTGATGGTGGCGCCCCAGGTGATGGCTGCGGTCCACAGGCCGTTGGACCAGTGATACACCGCTGACATGACACCGATGATGTAAAGAATCAGCACCGGGATATAAGACAGGGCCACGCTGGTGGAGTAGTGCGCCAGGTCAACTACGGTGCCGGTGTCAGTGATGCCTTTGGAGAAAAAGGGCGTGTACCAGCCAAAGAGGTCCCAGCGCCAGCGAAGGGTGGCGATGTGCAGGAAAATAAAGATGAACGCCAGGATGCCGTG
>JAAUTM010000361.1 GCA_012031455.1 Phycisphaerales bacterium | reverse complement strand
TCGAAACTGTCTGCCGCACCCTCGAACGTGCCGACCCTGAGCTGTCCGCCGACCTGGTGGAAAACGGCATATGTATGGCTGGCGGCGGGCACTCCTGCGCGGTATCGATAACGTTGTCGCCGATGCCACGGGTTTGCGCGTGCGCATTGCTGATGACCCGCTGACCTGCGTCGCCCGTGGTACCGCCACCTACATCGAAAATCTGGAAGTCTGGAAACAGACCATGGAAAGCGACTTGGACGGGCCTTGATTTCCCTGCCCCGGCCCAGACCGTGACGATCCGAGCCGTAGGCTAAAACTGTTGCACGGGGAGCCTGCGTTTCCATGGTTTGATTGTTTCCACGTCGTCCATGATTGCGGGTGATCTTTCAACCACTCGCTGCCTCGCATGGCACAGACGGGAACCGGTTTATGCGTCGCCTTCTCACCCAACGCCGCGCTCTTGCCATGGTGGTGTTGGGGTTGTGCCTCACCAGTCTGCTTCCATCGGCTGCCTCCAGCCTGCTCACCGGCCCGCCACGCTGGCTGGTACACACCCTCACCGGATGGTTGACCCAGCCTCTTTCCCAATTCGCTGGCACGCTGCGCAGCAGGCCTGGCCTTGACCTGGACCGGGGCGATCCACGTTACCTTCAGCAGAATTACGATGCCTTGCTCAAATACAACGCCTTCCTGCGCGACGAAAATCAGCGTCTGAGCGAAGAACTCTCCCGTTATCGCTGGGCCAGGGAAAACCTGAAATTCCAGACCCGCGTGGATTTTGTCTTTGCGGATGTGACAGCAATATCAGCAGGCAAACTCCGGCGCACCCTGTCGCTGAACCGTGGTACATCCGGCGGGCTGCGCGTGAATCAGGTGGTGGTGGACTGGTATAACTTTTCCCTCGTGGGCCGCATCACCGATGCCGGGCCGCGCTCCGCCACGGTGGAACTGATCACTTCCCAGAACAGCCGACCGATGGTGAAATTTTTGCCCAGTGGTCCGGTACGCCCGCCTGCTTCGCCCACCATGCTGCAACTGACCCCGCAAAGCGATGGCCGGTCGCTATGGGCGACGATCAAAACCGATACCCCGGTCAACGTCGGAGATTTGGCGCACCTGGCGGACCCCGGTTGGCCACCCGAAGCACGAGGTTTTGTGGTGGGTAGAGTGAGTCTGTTGCAGCCCCAGCCGGATAATCCGTATCTGTATCACAAGGTGGTGGTGGAACCGATTCATGATGCCAACCGCTTGAGCCGGGTGATTGTGCTGGTGAACAGCGAAGATGACATGGCAGGGCGGTAAGGTGCGCTATGACCGCACCTGCGGTGCGTCGCTAAACTCAAACCGACCAACCGACCAACCGACCAACCGACCAACCGACTAACCGACTAACCGCCTAACCGATTCACCGACCAACCGACTAACCTCATGCGAACCTGGACATTCATTCTGATTGCGTACCTTTGCCTGTCGTTGCAGATCGGGCTGGGGCCGTTGTGGATGCTTCCGTGGATGGGCGGGGTGAAGCCGAGCCTGCTGCTGACCCTGGCGATGTTCATTGCTTTGTGGGCGCCGCCGATGCGGGTGATCTGGTCATGTCTGGTGTTGGGGTTGCTGACGGATATTGCCTACCCGTTACCGGTGCAAGGCTCGGTGCAGGATGCAGTGGTGCTCGGTCCTTACGCCCTGGCATATATGCTGGCCGGCTGGCTGGGACTTAAAGCACGGGCCTTGGTGTTTCGTGATTCCTACATCAGCATGGCAGCCATGGTTTTTCTGCTGGGTCTGGTGGTACACCTGCTGGCAGTGGCCCTATTCAACTTGCGAGGCTTGTCAGTAAGTGTCATTCCCTGGCTGGCCAACAGTCCGATCCCCGGCTGGCGCACGACCGATCAGCTCATGGTCCGGTTTTTGGAAGTGGTGTATTCCGCGATCATCGCCCTGCCCGTGGGAGCTTTGCTCATGCGCAGCCTGAAATGGTGGAATTTTGAAAACCAGCGCGGGCCGATGGGCTGAGTTTATTGCCTGATCTGGTGAAGCAGCAGCATCACCCCGGCCAAAACACTTGCCGCAAAGCCCACCAGAATCGTCCAGACAATGCACTTAAACACCCAGCCGCGTTTGGCTTGCCAGGTTACGGTCTGACCAGCATCGTCATCATCCGGTGGCAGAGTGGGTGCATCGATCGTCATATTGAATTTCAGGGCTTGGCGTAACCTTCGGGATGGGCCTTGAACCAGCGCCAGGCGGTTTCGATGATTTCCCGGATGTCGGTGTGCTTGGCGCTCCAGCCCAGTTCAGTGCGGATTTTGTCCGCATTGGCAAACAGGCTGGGCGGGTCACCGGGCCTGCGCGGGCCGATTTTCACGGGGATCGGATGCCCGGTCACCTTGCGGGCTGCTTCGACGATTTCCTTGACGCTGTAACCCCTGCCGATGCCCAGGTTGTAAAACCGTTGTTCGCCGGGCTGGAGCTTTTGCATGACCACGATGTGGGCATCGACCAGATCTTCGACATGGATGTAATCGCGGATGCAGGTGCCATCGGGCGTGGGGTAGTCCTCGCCAAAGAGCGTGGCATGGGGCACCTTGCCCAATGCGACGTTGAGCAGCACCGGGATCAGGTGAGTTTCGGGTTCATGATCCTCGCCGATGGAGCCATCCGAAGCACTGCCTGCCACGTTGAAATAGCGCAATGCAGCAAAGGCGAAATCGCTGTGGGCGCTGGCGTAATCCTTGAGGATGCGTTCGACAAAAAGCTTGGACCAGCCATAGGGATTGATGGGCGACTGCGGCATGGATTCGATGATGGGCATCGACGAGGGCTGGCCATAGGTGGCACAGGTGGAACTGAACACAAAACGTTTGATCCCCGCGACCTCGGCAGCCTGAAGCAGGCTCAGCGTTCCGCCGGTGTTGTTCTCGTAATATTTAAGGGGCTGAGTCACCGATTCGCCCACATAGGCCAGGGCTGCAAAATGCATGATGCATTCAATCTGACGATGCGTCATCAGATTCGCCAGGGCTTCGGTTTGAAGCAGGTCCAGTTCCTCGAACGTGGCCGAGGGATGAACCGCTTCCTTGTGCCCACGGTAAAGATTATCCACCACCGTGACCTTGTGGCCGGCTTCGACCAGACGTTTAACGGCATGGGAACCAATGTAACCCGCTCCGCCGGTGACGATGACGGCCTTGCCTTCGAGGTCCGGATAGATCGCGCCCTGGCCCATGTCACGCACTCCGCAAGAGGGCGGGCCAGCCCCGAGGCCCGCAACCGGGCCATGGCTAGCGAGCATGGCCGTGGCCGCACAATGCAGGCCGTGCCCGCAAGAACGGGCCGCCCCGCGTCAG
>JAAUTM010000360.1 GCA_012031455.1 Phycisphaerales bacterium | reverse complement strand
TCCCCCGGTTCCCCCGGCAAAGCCCCTGCGCAAGAGGCCCGCATGTTCGCCTTTTCGCTTTTGTTCAACCAGATCGATCAGAATGTCTCCGTCCACGACATCCGCCAGCTTCAGGACAAACTCATCCGCCTGATTGATAGCACCCTTGGGCCGTGAGGATTGAGACCTATTCCATCATTTTGAGCGGTTAGTGTTCTGAATCGCCACTTTTTCCCTCACCGGCATTTGCAGTTTAATTCCCAGTCGGGCCTGCACCCGGGCGAAGGCATCGCGCACCAGTTTGCGCGGGTCGCTGAGGTAAATCTGTGCCTGGGGCTGGATGGGCAATCCCAGCGCAGCGCGGGCGGTGGCCACGGTGAAATGCAGTTGCCAGCCATGATCTTCGCCGGTCAAGTTTGCCATCCAAAATCCATGCGGATTTCCACCGGCTGTCTTTTGTGCCTCCTGTAATTGACCACGGGCGGCCAGTTGAGCCATCCCTCCCAACTTTCGCTGAGGCGGAACCTGGGCGTCCACCAAAGTTCCCTCCAGCAGCCGATCCAGCATGGGCACCAGCCTGTCTGCATCCGTGAGCCGACCTTTGTCAATCAGTCGGCCAAGAGTGGCTGCGATCGTGGCCCGGACACCGATCACCGGCAGGTCACGCATGGTCAGCTTTTCCAGCGTAGGCAGGCACCTGGCAGTGCCGCAGCAGCGCAGCAAACCTGTGGCCACCAGCCAGCTCGGTGCCAGTCTGAGATTCTTTTCCGGCAGAGGGTGTTCCCAGGATCGCAGGTGACCGGCCACTTTGGCCATGTCCCCATCGAATCCATATTCCATGTCGTCTATCGCGCGCAGCAGGCGAGGCTCGGCCATCGGATCATCCCACATGGCCAGAATCCCTGCCGCCAACCATGACACCATCTGGTTTTCCCAGGTCACTCTCTCACGCACCGCCTGCTGTGCTGCCTCGGGGTGCCGATACAACCACCAGATGCTCCGACCCGGCTGGCCGGCATCCAAATCTGCCAGAGCCTGTTTAAAGTTGCGTTCAAAGTATCCCGGTTCATAAACCTCCGGTTCGAGCACCAATCCGAAGATCGCGATGGGGCTTTTTTCCGGAGGATTCAAGGCTCCGCTTTCCAGCAGCAGGCGTTTTTAATTCCGCATGATTCACCAGCCGTGAACCTGTCCCGGCGGTGGCGCAAAGGGCAGCCGCGATCCCCGCCGCCTCGCCGATGCGCTGCATGTCCCGTTGCATACGCAGGGAGTGGTGGGCATCCTGCGATACACCTGCACATCGGCTGGCGATCCAAACATTATCAAGCCCCTTGGGCAGCAACATGCGATAAGGCATCTGGGCAGCGACGGGGTTGCGCCAGTTGCGATTGAGCCAGATCCAGAACAGAGCTTCATCGGATTCCTGATCGTAATCCACGGCATGGTTGTCGTAGTGACAACCGCTGTAGCCGATCACATCCTCAAACCGTCGACCAATAACCAGGTCATCCAGCGAAAGCACATGATCCGTCACCACCTGTCGGGATTGCCGCAGGCCGATGGCCGGGGCAAGGTAAGTGGGTCGTTCGAGGTTGGTGTAATGGTCCTTGAGGTAGTGGAGCAGGCCGACCATGCGGGCACGGGTGAGGTCCTGAGCATCAGTAGCATCGCACCAGCCAGCATCAAAATTGACGATGGTCATGCCCGGGTCTTCATTGGCCTTGTAATGCAGCATCCCACCGGATTGGGAGTAGGCATGAGGCAGGCCATCACCGCTTCGGCCATGGGTGAAGGTTGCCCCTGCCATGGCACACAGATCGCCATCGCCGGTGCCATCGATGTAGGTTTTGGCCTGCATTCGCACCAGTCCGTGGTCGGTAGCGACGAGGGCAGCAGTGATGGTGTTCCCGGATTTTTCCAAGCCGGCGAGGCACGAGTTCAAGTGCAACTGTACCCCTGCCTGGCGCAAGGCCTGTTCGAGGACATATTTTTTGGCATCAGGGTTGAATGACCCGCCAGTGAGTAATTTTCCGCTGCGTTGCATAAGGTCCTTGATTTTGCGGTCAAGGGTTTGTTGCAGGCCACCGGTGACGCCGTAGTAATAAGCATGGATGCCGCCCCCGGCCCCGATGCCTCCCAAAAAGTTCATAGGCTCGATGCAGATCGTGGTCGCCCCGGTTTGAGCGCTGGCCAAGGCGCCAACGCTCCGCCGGTGCCTCCCCCAGCCACCAGCACCTGAGCTGAAATATCGGGCAGGCTGCACGACAGCATCGGGATGGTTTGATTGAAAAGTTCACGGTCCGGTTCCGCAGGGGTCATGCGTTCAAGTTGCTTGGAGGCCTGCAAACCCAAAGCAAAACGATCCGCTAAACTCGGCAGAGATTCATCTGCCAGCGATGGACTAGCCATGCAGAGATTGCCCGGTACCCCCGGCATTGCCAGCATGGCTGAGCCAGATACATAGAGAGGATATGGCTGAACACCGGCATGACTCATCATGGTGTCACGGGCGGGTTCATCCTCGATCAGCGTTGCCAAAAGAGTCGCTCTTGCCAAGGCTGGGTCGAGCATGGTAACAGTCACGTCATATTGTCGCTGCGTTTCCCAGGGCGTGGGCTGAAAACGATCCGCAGCATCCGCTGGCCAGGTACGGCGTTGCAAAAAGGCGGACATGATGCCTTGTTCCAAAGGGCGATCGGGCAGGTTGGGATTGAGCAAACGGATCAACGTGCCAGACTCAGTGGCATCCACAAATCGGCGGGCTACCAGCCGACGATATCCCGATTTGGTAGCAACAATCAGGCTGGTGAGTTGGTGGTGCGATTGTTCGAGCATCACCGGCCAGGCGTAATACAAACATGACAAGCCAGCCTCAGTGACCAGTTTGGTAGCCACGACTTCCGCCAAAGCCGGGTCCAGCCAGCCGGGCTGAGTCACGGGCATTCGGCTTTCCACCTCGCGGACCAGCTGTTGCCAGAGCGGGTGATCCAGCGAGCCAGCACGGGTGAACATTGCCCTGCCGGACTCCCAAACCAAGTCGCCACGTGGTTCGACCAGCAGCACCTTTTGTCCGAGTTGTCGTTGTTGCAAGGCAACCGCCAGGCCGGTGTAGCCGCCACCCAGAACCAGTACATCAAAAGTTTGCTGATGAACATCGAGGAACGATCCGGGGGCGTGCAGCGTGTCGGAGATCATGTGAAGCCTCGGTGGATTGGTTTTGCTGGCAACAAGTAAGCCGTGAAATATCACCATAATCAGCAAGAACGGGTACTTTATCATCAGGATGGGCGAGGAATAGCCGGAGAGTGAGGAAAGGGACAATATTCGGTTACAAAAGGCTTAAATCGAAAAGTTT
>JAAUTM010000359.1 GCA_012031455.1 Phycisphaerales bacterium | reverse complement strand
CCAGCGGGGTATTCAACGTGGATCCGCCGGGTTTGCATGACGGTCAAGCGTGATGGCTTTGAGCGACCAATTGTTCCCCGGCTTCTGCTGCAGATCAAAGTTGAATATTTCATCCACCCCGTAAATCACCCGTCCATCGGAAGCCGGATCAACACAGTATGTGTCAAGAAAAGCGTGGGACTCCACTTTCCAAAGCAGATCACCCTTGGGCGAAAAGACTCGGAGCATGACGCCTCCGCCTCCTCCACCCTGATCGGAACATCAAATAAAGCTGACACTGACGATCCATACCCACGCCTGTCAGCCCCCAAAGCTTGTCATTCTCCACCACCCCAGGTTGGCTGGCGGCAATCCCGCCCTCTTGACCGAATGTCCCGACCAGCCGAGGGTGCGGCCCCAGCTCGTAAAACAGTACTTGCTGTCGAGGCCCATTGTCCGCCACAAGCAATCGCCCATCAGGTGCCAGCGCGATCGCAGAAGGTTGCCGGCATCGGCGATTTCCCCGGACAAAGATTCACCGGACATGCTTCGTTGTATGATTCGGTCCCCGACCAGCATCCATAATGTCGCCTGCGGAGTGATGATCACATCTCGGGCATGCACGAGCGTAAAGCTCGATTGAAGTTCCAATGTACGTCTGTTGCGTACCTGAACCTGACCGGCGTGCGTCACGATCACTAGATGCTCGCCCCTTGCATCCAGGGCATGAGCCTTGGCAACCCCCTCAAGCTGAGTGTCATAGCGTGCTGAATCAATGTCCGGCGACAACCAGCGGAATCGCAACAGAGTTCCTTCGGTATTGACCACGTAAATAAAATCTTCCACCGCCGCCACGCAGCGACTGGGCGGTTCCCCCATCCCCAAGCCTTGTGCCCCGCCTCGGCCATCGTATTGCTTAAGTACTTGATTGTTTGTGCGACCCTCGCGATACAGACCAACACATCGACCAGCCTCATCCCAATGAGTCACGGCAATTGCAACCCCATCAGGTGTTACATGGAGAGCCTCCATGTGATTTTGCACCCATTGCCCTTCCCCATGCGACCCCAGTCCGGGAAAGCTGTTCCCTAGCCAATGAGTCTGATAGGTGAGCACGGGGTATTCCCCCAATGTCTCCTGAGCGAATCCCTTACCCGTCAAAACCTGACTGGCAAGCAAAACGGCCACGATCGTAAAAAAGTGAGCATCAAATCTGAAATTATGCATAAGCACCTCAGGTAATCAAGCAACCAGATACCATATGATTCAAACAGTCCTTGATAAAGAGTCAAATGAATTATACATGCCTACAATTGTAATTCAAGCGCATCGACAAATGAATCATAAAATATTTATAATATCAATAAATATATATAATTATATTTCGTATATTGTATTTATTGTAAAATTTTATCCTAATTATTGACTGTTTGACACATTTGATGTAAAATGCATGTAATAAAGAGTAATTCACAGGTAAGAACGCCCGCCATGGCAACTAGAACCGTTACCAGTCATTCCCCTCGTGCCCGTACATTGCGAACTCTTCGCGGATGGATTGATCAGGGCATTCTGCCGCGTGGTGAGGTACTACCTGCCGAGCGTCAATTGGGGGAGCAGTTGGGAGTGAGTCTTGCCACGGTTCAACGGGCGTTGCGGGTTTTGGAAAACGAGGGACAAATTCGCAAGCATCGCGGGCGTATGCGCACGATCGCAGAGCATCAAAACATAAGCCTTTTGCGCAATCACATGCTTGTCGTGGCTGACTGGCACGAAGGCTGGCCCAATAAAAATGCCTCTGGTTGGGGGCTTTACGTCACTGCCGGGATACTTAAAGGCTTGGCTGCAAACGCCTGTCATGGAACCATTTTTTCTCCCGATCGTTTACATACGGATGAATTTCATGACTTTCTTGCGCATCAACCCCGAGGCGTGATCGTGTCGGAAATAGACACGGAAGACGCAGAACTGATGCAGTCCACCTTAAACAGTGTTATCCAGGCTGGCATACACTGTGCCGTGTTTGGTGATGAGCAGGAGTGTCAGTCCTTTGATCGCGTCGTCCCCGATCACCAGCAGGGGGCCAGTGATTTAGCGCGTTATTTGATTGAGCGTGGCCGGCGGCGAATTGCGCTGCTTTGGTATGGTCATACTCTGCGTCAGTGGGCCATCGCCAGACGGTCTGGCTACGAACAAGCACTTACCCAGGCCGGTTTGATCGTTTTACCAACCATTCATGTTCCATCGGTCGCGTTCACGAATCAGGAACCCGCCCAACTTTTTCAAACTCAGGTTCATTTGTTTGCCGGAGCGCTGGCTCCAAGCATACTCGCTCAGGAACCCATTGATGCGCTGATGGTGATCAATGATGCCTACGTCCCTGCAGCCATCGCCGCATTGCGCCGATTAGGCAAACAGCCGAACTTTGATGTTGATGTCGCAGGCTACGATGCCTTCTGGTCAGAATCACTCGAACGGCAATACGAGCCGCTGCCACCAGTGGCCAGCGTGGATAAAGACAATTTGACCGTTGGTCGCGAATTATGTTCGCTTCTTCTTCGGCGCGAAGCAGGGCAATTACCCGAATCGCCGCAACGTGTACTGATTCCTTCCAAACTTCGTATCTATCATTGATCCCCATAAACTAATAACATCCAATTATAAAACGGATTGATTCCTATAATACATAGTCGACGATTTGGCTGACTTCACCCTGACTTAATATGGATTCATTATCAGCATACTCGGAACCCTGGAAATATACTCATTTTCTATATTCGAAAGGAGACAACTCATGCGATCCCATCGTACCGGCTTCACACTCATTGAACTGCTCGTCGTGATTTCCATCATTGCTCTGCTGGTGGCTCTCTTGCTTCCTGCCTTGCAGGGGGCACGGGAAGCGATGCGTCGAACCGTCTGTCAATCCAATCAGCGTCAGATGGGGCTGTGCTTTGCAGCCTATGCAACAGACAACAGGGAACTATTTTCGCCTAGCTATATGAACGTTCCTACACTGCCGCCCTGGTGGGAGGTTCATATTATTCCTTACGCCACGGGTCTGAGTGCTCGCGAGTATGGTGACAAGGTTTTCTGGGTTCAGAAGTACACGCAGACCAATCCCTGCTCTGGATTGCCCCGCCATGACCGCCAAACTACCAAACGACCAGAAATGGTCACCTTTTGCTAAAAATTTACTCCTCAGTGCCGGACCCAATTCCGCCGAAGACGAAAAATGGAAATGGGTCAAGTATGACAAAGTTCAGACTACCCGGCAAAACCTATCATATCGTCGATGGTGTTCCCTCAGGTTTGGTGACTGTCCTTTATCCGGGAGATTGGCATCGTGACTTGGTA
>JAAUTM010000358.1 GCA_012031455.1 Phycisphaerales bacterium | reverse complement strand
GACCTGGCTTCACGCAACGGCACCTTCGTCAACAATCAGCCCATCAAGTCGATGGACCTCGTCCCCGGCGATGTCATCCGCATCGGCTCCACGCAAATTCAAATCCTTGATCACCCGGTCGATATCCCCAATTCATCCACCCCCAGCGAGCCGCTGATCCCCGCTGCCTTTGTCAAAGCTGCCGACCACGCGGAAAAACTGCTGCATGATCTGGACATGCCGGTCACTCAGGATACCCCTGCCTCCTACGACTTTGCCGCAATGAATGCTTCCCCGTCCGCTGAACCGGCGCCAGCTTTGGAAGCTGAGGCCATGCCCTCCATCGATGCACCACCCAAACCTGCCCCGCCCATGGCCGCGTCAGCCGCTGCTTCTCCCGTGCCTCCCTCTGCTCCCTCTGTTCCCCCGGTTCGTAACCCTGCAGCTCCGCCTTCCGCTGGCCTTGAGTTTGAACCTGCCCCGCTTCCTACCTCCAAATCCGGCTCCTCTGGCTCCCCCGGTACCCCCGGCTCCCCCGGTGGCCCCCGTCACAGTGTGGAGGTGGCCGAGGATGTCACCCAGCCTGCCGCCTTCCGGCGTGGCATGGAGTTCACCGGCGGACGGGACCAGTCCTACGACAACATCGGGCAGAACCTCGGTTCGGTCGCGGATCAGGAACGCCGTCTCCGGGCCATCCTCGATGATCTGGATGAACAGGCCCTGGCTGAAAAAGACATTGTTTTCAACAACGCCCGTGGCCAGAAAATGAAGATGCCCCAGACCAGTGAGCCCGGCACCCATCAGGGTGCTGATGCTGTGGTCCTCCTCCGCCTTTTGCTTTTGCTTTGTGCCCGCACCGGGGCTTCGGATATTCACCTGGAACCCAAACGCGACCATGCCTTCCTGCGCGTCCGCATCGATGGCATGATGGTCGAAACCGTACGCATCAGCCCGGAAATGGCCCAGAAAATCGTCGGTGTGGTCAAGGTCCTGGCTGACCTGGACATCACCCAGAAACCCAGCGTGCAGGACAGCCATTTCTCGGCCGAGCACGATGGTCGACGAGTTGATTATCGTGTCAGCTTCGCCCCTTCGATGTATGGCCAGAGCCTGGTCATCCGCGTCTTGGACATGAAAAATGTCCCCTCGCACATCAAGGAACTGGGCATGCCCACGTGGATGTCCCAGACCATCTCCCAGACCGTCCAGCAGGATCAGGGGATGCTCATCTGTTGCGGACCCACCGGCAGCGGGAAAACCACCACGCTTTATGCCGCTCTCGCCGAGCTAAATTCCCCGGACACCAAACTGCTGACCGTGGAAGACCCGGTGGAATACGACATTGAGGGACTGGTCCAATTGGCGGTGAATGCCGATGTCGGCCTGACTTTCTCCAAGGCGCTGCGAAGCTTCTTGCGACAGGACCCGGACATCATCCTCGTGGGTGAAACCCGTGACATTGAAACCGCGCAGATCGCAGTGCAGGCTTCGCTCACAGGTCACTTGGTATTCACCACGCTCCACACCAACGATGCCCCCAGCTCCATCGCCCGTTTGCTGGACCTTGGGCTCGAACCCTTCCTCGTCACCGCCACGCTCGAAGGCATCGTCGCCCAGCGTCTGGTCCGAAAAATCTGCGCTCGCTGCAAGGAACCTTACACGCCCAGTGAAGAAGAACTCATGGAACTGCAACTGACCCCCGAAGACACGCAGGGTCGGCAGTTCTACCGCGGCAAAGGTTGTGACTACTGCAACCACACCGGCTACAAGGGCCGGGTCGGTCTCTATGAAATCATGGTCCTCGATGATGACCTGCGTGAACTGATCATGCACAACGCTTCCACTCAGGTACTCCGCGCCGAAGCCCTCAAACGAGGCATGCGCACCCTGCGGCATAGTGGCTTGCTCACCATCTACGATGGTGTCACCACATCGATGAAGTGGTGCGCGAAACCATCATGGAAGATTGATAACTGAATGTATAGCGACGCACCGCGACTTGTTTGATGTTTAGCGACGCAAAATGAATCGGAAACCAGCGACGCACACGGTTTGAAGTTTAGCGACGCACCGCAGGTGCGAGGATCTGAATCTTGCGAATATCTGAATCTTGCGACGATCTGAATCAAAAATCTCATTGAACAACTGACTCGTCCGTCCCTGCCCATTGCTCCCACACCGCAATCAACCGACTTAGGAGCCTCACCATGCCTACCTACCAATACGAAGCCCTCAATGAAGCCGGCAAGCCTCAGAAAGGCACCATCGCCGCCACCACCAATGACGAGGCCGTGGCACGCATCCGTGGCCAGGGCATGTTCCCCACTTCTGTGCGGGAAATGAAGGTGAAAAAAGGTGCCAAGTCCGCCAACGCCCAGGAAGCACAGGCTAACGCCGTCGCCGCTGCCGTGGGTCGCAAGACCAAGAAAAAAGGCATCAACGACATCTCCATCAACATCGGTGGCGTGGGCAACAAGGTGCTCACCACCTTCACCCGCCAGTTCTCCACGCTTCAGGACGCCGGCCTGCCCATCCTGCGTTCCCTGCAAATTCTCGCCCTCCAGCAGAAACCCGGCCTGCTCAAAAACATCATTGAAGAAATCGCCGAGGATGTTTCCTCCGGCTCCACGCTCTCGGATGCCATGGTCCGCCACCCCAAGGCCTTTGACCGCCTTTATACCAAAATGATCGCCGCCGGTGAGGTCGCCGGTGTGCTCGATATGATTCTCCAGCGTCTTGCCGAGTTCCTCGAAAAGGCCGCCAAACTGCGCCGCCGCATCATCGGGGCCATGATCTACCCCGCCGTGGTTATCTTCGTGGCCTTCGCCATTCTCGCGTTCATCCTCGTGGTCATCGTGCCCAAGTTCCAGAAAATTTTCGATGACTTTGGCACCACCCTCCCCACCCCTACCGTGATCCTCATCAACGCCTCCAACTGGATGGCAGGCCCCTTGAACCCCACCGGTACTTTCAAGGATGCTTTCCTCCCCGGCATCGTCTGGCTGGTGGCTGTCCCCATCGTCTTTATGGTCCTGCTCAAGCTCTTCCGCAAGAGTGACTGGGGCAAGTTCAGCACCGACATGTTCGTGCTCTACATCCCCGGCGTGGGCAAGCTGGTGACCAAATCCACCATCGCCAAGTTCACCCGAACCCTGGGCACCCTCATCCGCGCTGGCGTGCCGATTCTCGATGCCATCATCATCACCCGTGACACCACCGGCAACACCGTCTTTGCCCGTGCCCTCACCAAGGTCCATGACTCGGTGCGTCAGGGTGAAACCTTCGCCGAACCGCTTCGCCAATCCAAGGTCTGTGACAGCATCGTCGATCAACATGATCGATGTCGGCGAGGAACCGGTG
>JAAUTM010000357.1 GCA_012031455.1 Phycisphaerales bacterium | reverse complement strand
TAAAACGCAATCGATCGGGCTGGCAGCCGCAAAGACACTAACGCCCGAGAGATTGTAAAACTGCTTGAACAATCAGCTTCCCGATACCATAACTAAGCTCTTGCTGCCGGTGTCCGCTTGCTTTACATCATCATTTACTTTTTATCGGAAATGATCGCTCCAAAGAGAGTAATCGACCCGTGGCTGCATCGGTCACCTGCAGGTCCACGACAACCTCGCGCACATCCTGAGGCATGTCCTTTGGCAGGGGCACTTCCACCGTGTAATGCGTGCCGGTGACACCGGTGCGGTAGGTGCGGTCAAGGTCGGCTGTGGTAAAGGGCATGTCCGCCAATACCAGCGGTTCTGAACCGGGCGTAACCACCACCACCTGAACGCGCACATCCGCTGCCACGGGGATGAACCTTCGTTTCTGGTCCAGCGGCTGGAAATACAAGCGGATCAGGTCATCACTGCCATCACCATTAGTATCCACTGCCCCGGTGTACATCCCGTAACGCAGACTCACCGCCACGGGAATATCCCCCGGCTCCACCCCCGGCAACTTCGGTCGATCCGGGTTGGTTGCCTGCTCAAGTGCGGCGATCTGATCAAGCCGGGATTCGAGCTTGTGATTGAGTTCATCAACCGTGGTTTTGAGTTGCAGGTTCTCCCGCCGGAGGATGTCGTTCTCGTTTAAGAAATCACGCGGTCCTGCGCAGCCGCCCAGCAACATCAGGCATGTAACCACGCCACACACTTTCCTGGTGTGGTTCATGGCCTGTAATTTCGAAATTCGATATCCAAAATTCGAAATCATAAATTACACCGTCTTATCCGTCGGGCCTTGATCATCCTCGCGGATGTGTCCGGCGTTCATGCTGTCGGGGATGCTCTTCATGATGGAATCCGCCACGCCGTAGTCCACCGCTTCCTGAGCATCGAGCCATTTATCGCGTTCGCAGTCATGGGCGATGGTAGCCATATCCTTGCCGGTGTGGTCGGCCATGATCTGGTATAGCCGGTCGCGTGAGCGGAGCATTTCCTTGGCCTGAATCCCCAGATCGGTGGCCGGACCCTCGAGCACACCACCGATCAGCGGCTGATGCAGCAGCACCTTGGAATTGGGCAACACAAAACGCTTGCCCTTGGTGCCCGCCATCATGAGGACCGCACCCATCGAGGCAGCCATGCCGATGCAGTAGGTTGCCACATCCGGGCGTACAAACTGCATGGTGTCATAAATCGCCAGGCCAGCCGAGACGCTCCCGCCGGGGCTGTTGATGTAAACGTGAATGTCAGCCTCAGCGTTTTCGTTGGAAAGATACAGCAACTGCGCGATGGCAAGATTGGCTGATTCATCACTCACGCCGCCACCCATGAAAACCACCCGGTCTTTGAGCAGACGGGAGTAAATGTCGTAAGCACGTTCGCCCCGGCCAGTCTTTTCGATCACCATCGGTATGAGCATTTTGAATTCCTTGTCTATGGGTAAATCCTGCGCGGATTCTAGCAGTTGCACTCATCATCGGCCAAAACGGGGTCTGATGCGCAAAGAAAAACCCGCATGGTGTGCGGGTTTCAGGGTCGGTCAATTTCGCCAACATGCGCGTTGATGTTCACCGGGCTGAGCTACAACGGTCATGGTCAAGCCCTTCATTCCGCATCGGCAGCCTTCTTGCCCTTCTTTTTGGACTTGGGCTTTTCATCGTCCTTGGCGGGTTCCTTGGCGGGAGCCTCAGCTTTATCTTCCGCGGCTTTCTTGCCCTTCTTACGAGGCTTTTCCTCAGCGACTGCCTCAGCGACCTCGGCAGGTGCTGCTTGCTCGTGTTCCTGTGCTTCTTGTTCAGTCTTGGGCTTGTCGGACACCACCCAGAGCTTGATTTCGGTCTTCAAGTCCGATGCCAGCACCACGGGGATGTGGTAGCTATCCAGGCGTTTGATGACCGTACCGATACGGATCATGCGATCCTCAACGGTATGGCCCTCATCGCGGAGCACCTGAGCGATATCGTGCTGGGTCACGCCGCCGAACAGAATCCCCTGTTCGTTGTGCGAACGTTGCAGGGTGATTTCGTGATCCTTAAGTTTTTCCAGCAGGGCTTCGAGCTGTGCCCGGCGTTCTTTCATCTCAAGTTCAACCTGGGCACGACGTGCTGCCAAGCGTTGCACGGCTTCTTCAGTAGGCTCCATCGCCAGACCGCGAGGCAATAGATAGTTGCGGGCAAAACCGGGTCTCACCGTGACCACATCGCCCACGATGCCGGTGTTGTCCACGTTTTCGGTCAGCAGTACTTTCACGTTCTTCATGGTGTCCTCGAATCGGAGTTAGGCCTCAATGTGATCGATGATCATCATCGGCAGGCCAGCATGGGCATCAGTGCCCGTTTCACAATCTTCAACCGGAACATCCGGCTGAATCTATTTGTATCACCTGACCCAAAGCCACTTTGCCACTGGTCCACATAATGATCAAAACGGAATGTCATCTTCACCCATCGCCGGAGGCTGGTTTGCATCCATCGGTGCGGTGTTGCCCGCAGGCCTGTTGGCAGGTCGTTGCGGGGCACTGCGGGGAGGAGCTGCAGCAGGGGCCGGGCCGCCATCGCCAGCTTCCCCATGCTCACCCCCGGCTCCGGTTGATCCACCCTGGCCACCACTACGCTGGGAGTCGATGAACTGGAAACTTTCAATCACCACTTTTATCTTCGAGCGGTTGTTGCCTTCTTTGTCCTGCCATTGGTCAAGTTTCAAGCGACCTTCGATGTAAACCGGGCGTCCCTTGCGCAGGTACTGATTGATTGTCTCGGCCTGCTTGCCCCATGCTTCGCAATCAACGAAGGTGGTTTCTTCCTGCCATTCGTTGGTCTGCTGGTTGCGCCAGCGACGGTTGATCGCCAACCCGACCTGAGCCACCGGCGTATTGCTGGGCGTGTAGCGCAGCTCCGGGTCGCGGGTCAGGTTTCCCATCAGCATCACACGGTTGAGATTGGGCATGACAAACCCTTCCACCAGGGTGCATTAATTTGATCGCAGCACCATCAGGGTGCACACGGCCAAGGGAATCACTTGAGTTCTTCAATTTCCGAGAGGTCGGGAATCTCGATGCCATCCGTATCAACCGATTTCTCCACCGGCTTTTCCTCACGCAGCTTGATTTCCACCGTGAGGTTCTCTTCCTTTTTGGCCAGTTCCAGTTCGATATCGCCCACGTGGTCGGCCTTGATGATCATGGAACGCAGTACAATTTCGGAAAGCACCGCATCGCGGTCAATGGCTGTGATCGCCAGGCTGGGTGCCTTGAAATAGGCAATCAGGTACAGGCCACGCTTTTGCCCACGGATCGGGTAAGCCAGTTTGC
>JAAUTM010000356.1 GCA_012031455.1 Phycisphaerales bacterium | reverse complement strand
GTCGTTTATCCGCAGGGCAACATGCTGCGGTGCAGAAACTGGCTACGGACATCGTTTCGGCGATGCGTGCGGATTGGTAAGCAGGCTGATCTTTTTGTAACCCATGTTGTCAACGCTGCGACTTATCATGTCATGGCCCTTTGATAGTTCGTGCTTTGATCAGCCAATCGGGCAACTCGACACTTGCCGAATCGCGCCAGGCGGTCAGATACAGACCCGCGATCACCTTCACCGCATGACGCCCACGTTCAAGTGCAAAAGCCCTCACCTTCGGGTCAACTTGCGTGATGGGCAGGTCCTTCGTGGGTAACAGCGATTCCAATTCGTAGGTGGCATCAATATGCAGCCGACTCTGGTGGATTTCGACGAGAACACCAGCAGGCGTGGCAGGGATCGCCTCCAGTTTGATATCACGAGATAGGTCATCCGTCGTCAGTTCAAGTTGTTCGATCAGGGCGTCGATGCGGGAGTGGATGCCGGTCATGGGGGATTTGCCGGTCACCGGATCGGCCTTGCCATTCCAATGCACAGTGCAATGCAGCGGCATGGACAGGTCGGCCGCGTAATGAGCCAGCAACCCGGCATAAACCAGAACTTTCTGCTCAATTGCAGGGTCATCAGGAAATCGGTGATACTCGGCCAGGGCGAGCGTCAACATCTGAGTATGCTCGGTGATACTGTAGGGCAGGTACCCCACTTGGGCAGGTTTGAGCTGCAAACGCTGGCATAATTCGATGTATGCGTGGCGTTTATCCGGCAGTTGTTCTTCCTGAAGCAATTCCAGATCAAAGTAATGATCCGGCTCCTCACGGTTGGTCAATTGCGGAGCCATGCGATTCTTGAAAGCATCCGGGTCCACGGAGCAATGAGCGATGGTGCGAATGCCTTCCCTGAAAAACAGGGGCAGCTCCGGGGGCAGTGTTCGTACCGCTGCTTCGGTCATGAGCATGTGCCCCTCAGCGTGCCAGGCCAGACATGTCTGCAATGGGCAAAGCAGACTTGATAACAGCAGGCATCCCCAAACAATTAGCAAGGTGGGACGATTCATTTTATTGATCTCCAATAGTTAGTGATGCAGTGTTTCCAGAATCGCAGACACGATAAATCGTGGCGCTGACAGCGATACAAATGGTATACGCAGATGTGATGAGTCGCAGCGATTAAGGATCGGGACGAAGCCCGCACCTGCGGTGCGTCGCTAAACGATAAAGCAATCTGAAATCCGAGCGTTCCAGCTGTGGCTTGCCGCTATACCTGTTAACCTTCCCAAGGCTTACAGTGACGGTCCAGGACGGGAACAAGGGTGCGCAGCACATCGCGTAACACCCGTGCGGGTGAACCCACGGCATCGATATCAGCCACCAGTTCGGCAGGGTAATGATCGAGCATCGGCTGCGTCTGGGCGTGGTACACCTCGAACCGCCGACGAATCACCGCTTCGTCCGCATCATCGGGCCGATGTTGCATTAGCGCCCGGCGTTTCATGCGTTGCACCATCACGTTTTCGTCCCCGGCCAGCAGATGAATGACTTTAAGCACCTGCATGTGCGGGGCCATGGCCTGAGCCTGCTGCACCGTGCGGGGAATGCCATCCAACAATAGGAGCTGCATGTCAGGCTTGTAATCCCCGGCACTGATTCGCTGTTCGATGTATTGCGTCCACAGACGCACGGTCAGGTCATCGGGCACCAGCAGGCCCTGAGTCGAATAATGGTTGAATTCTCGACCCAGTTCGCTTTGCTTGTCCAGGGAGCGAAACATTTCGCCGGAGGAAAAATGATAGAACCCGGGGATATTGCCCAGCAGATGGCCTTGCATCCCCTTGCCCACACCCGGAGCCCCAAAAAGCAGAATGGTGTTGTAGATCATGGGATCATTACGCCCTTATATGGAACCCAAAGTGATAGTGTGCCTGAGAAGGGTGGACCTTCAGGCACTGGGGGTCGAAGTCTGATTTTCAAGGATTTCAGGATCGATGCGTGCCAGCTTCGCCATTTCAGCGTCACTGCGTGGGGCGGGTACGTTGGACGTGTTGAGTTCGCTGCGTACCCAGTCCAGGCTGCCCGAAAACCATTCATAGATGAAACCCACCACCACGATCAGCAGGAAAGGCAACCCCAGCACCAGTGCCTGCGTCGGAATTTCCCGATAAACCACGGCCCAGGGATACAAAAGTGCAACTTCGACATCAAATACCAGATAAAACAGGGCCACGATGTAAAAACGCAGATCGAACTGCACCCAGGCCGAACCGGCTGCGGGTTCGCCACATTCGTAGATGGATTCCTTGACCGGGTGTGCCAGCTTGGGCCGCACGACCATGCTCAGAATCAAATTAAATAACACAAAGAACAGACCAAACCCGACGAAGATGGCGATGGCAACCAGTGCGTTCACAAGATGTTCCCAGTCGGTATATATCAGCACCCATGCTGATGACACCTTATCCTAAACCATGATGCGCTCGCGCTCAACCGCCGATACGTGCATCTGCGAACCAATCCTTTCTGTTATATCGGCTGCATGGGCTGTCGTATAATTAAATCTATGACACACCTGACACCGCAATACCGCTTGTTTGTTTTTTGCCTGGCCGTGTTGTGGTCGACACTGATAGCCACGGCTCAGACTACCACTGCCACCACAGCAACACCGCTTGCGCAGCCTGCCGCAGCACCACAACCAGTGCCAAAGCCACACCGGCCACGCTACCGCCCAGCATGTCTGGGCTGCCCACCGGGGGGAAGGTGGCGATCATCCGCCTCACCGGCCTGATCTACGACTTCACGGTGGAAAGTTTTCAGCAGCGTGCTCAGCGAGCCATTGATGACGGGGCTTCGGTGATTGTGATTGAATTGGATACGCCCGGCGGGGTGATGACCAGTGCCATCAAACTCAGCCGTGCTATCAAGCAATTGTCGGTGCCTGTGGTGGCATGGGTACATGATGAGGCATTTTCAGCCGGGACGCTCATCGCCGCCGCCTGCCGGTTTGTGGTGATGAGTCCACGTTCGACGCTGGGCGACTGTGCTCCGATCGTGCCGGGGCAGAACCTTGCAGCGACCGAGCGTGCCAAAGCTTTGTCACCGCTGCTCGAGGAATTCCGCGACTCGGCGCTGGCCAACGGTTACGACTTTGCCATGTTTCAGGCCATGTGCGAACTGGGGGTGGAGCTTTATCTGATCGAGCACAAACAGACAGGGCAAAGGCGGGTGGTCAACGCAGCGGACTATCAATGGATGGTGCATGGCATCGACACCCCGGCTCGGGGCATGAACCTGATCATCACCCAGCCAGCGGCCACGACCCAGCCCGATGGTGTGAATCAGGCCCTGCTGGATATTTC
>JAAUTM010000355.1 GCA_012031455.1 Phycisphaerales bacterium | reverse complement strand
GATGCTACCGATGGTTTCGCCATAGGCCAGTTGGGTGACTGTGTCGGTCCGATCTTCGACTTCGATCAGATCGCCGGTCGCGTTATAACTGTATTCGACGGCTATTCCATCGGGACCGGCGATGCTGGTGATGCGGTTGTGATGCTGCGGATCACGGGTGATGGTCAGCCAACTGATTCGCTCACCGTTTTGGTGCAAAGCAACTTCATCTTTGGAGAAGTAAATAACCTTGCCGTCTGGCTGTGTAATCGAGTACAAATCGCCGGTTCTGGAGTCATAGATATATTCTGTTCCATCAGGCTGGGTGAGGCGGAAGTCCAAGTCCTGGTGGGCGGGGTTGAAGGGAAGACTATACTCGCCACCGGAGCCACCGCTGATCTGACACATCGCACCGTTGGCATCGGTGGTGACGTTCATGGTATGGTAGGATTGTCCGCGCAGAGATTCGGCAAGATAATCTTCGAATAGAGCAGGATAGTAACTGCTTCTGCCGCTGGTAAAATCAAGCCGTGTACCGTTTTGCCCGGACGCAGGCAGGAATGCCACGGCATAGGCAACTCCGGCATTGGCAACAATCGCACCGGCGGCACCGCCAAACATGCTGCCATCGTTCAAAGACATCAGTATGGCGGTGAAATGTTGCTTCTGTCCGCCGGGCAGTGTCAATGTGACGGTGGTCCCGGCTTGATAGGTTTCACCGCCAAACTCAGACTCGAGAATGTCAGAACCTTGAGTGAATTGACTTTTAATAAGATTATTGACTTCAGCCTTGCCTCCGAGGATATCCAGCGACCAGCCGTAACCGAAATCCCCTTTGGCATCGCGGTGCAATGAGTCATAGGTACGTACAGCCGACAGCGGCACGCCGCCGACCGAAACCGTCAGGTCGGTGAAGCTCAAGCGGAAGTTGCCCACCTTCAGTTCATCAGCAAGATCGATGGTTATCTCTGAAAAAGCAGTGACTTGAGTATCGGCAGAATCCTTCGCGATAATTTCAATCTCATATTGCCCATTGGGCAGACTCATCGGATTGATTGACGCCAGAACCACGTCACTGTCAGCACCTCCCATATTGGCAATGAGAGCCGTGCCATTGATACTACCAAACTCTTTCAAGATAGTGATCTGGTTACTAGATTGAGCGAAGCTTGATCGCGTAGTAAACCAGATTGAAATCCAAATCGAATATCGCGCCATTGATCTCCGTGATATCGTTGATGATGGTACCGGCGTAAGGTGATGCGATACGGATGACCGGTGCCGTTGTATCCGGTGCCTCAACGTTGATTGGTAATGGATTCGTCGTTGATACCTTACCGGAAGTATCGACAGCCACGGCTTTAGCGCTGAACACACTGGGCTCGGCATCGGCAGGCACGGTATATCGGAACAGACCATCCAGCCCGGCGCTCAAACGCAAACTATTGCTCGGGATCAAAGCCCCTTCAATCACAACATACTTGTCCACCACGCCCAGATCATCCGACGCATACACTGCGAAAAGGATGGTATGGCCTGGGAGAATGTTAGGCGTGTTGAAGTATAATGCCACAGACGGGGCTGTATCCGCACCGGCGGCGAGCACGTTTACCGTAAAGCTGCGCGGCTCTGAAACTCCCTCCTTATCATCACGAACGATCACTTGGAACGTTCTTGGCCCAGATGCCGCATTGGCCGGGACCGACCAACTCACACGGCCTGCATTGGCACCGCCTTGTTCGATCACAAATCCGTTCCACTGCATCGTCTCATAGCCCTGATCGTCAACCAAGGCGTAACTGAGAATGTCACCTGGGTCATTATCCCGAGCCACGACATGGAATACGAATGGACTACCCGCATAGGCTAACAAACCATCGCTGTTCTCAATCACCGGCGGATGGTTTCCTGTCCCTTGCTCCACAACCTGTAATGTAAATCGTTGGTCAACCGTCGTCCCAGCCTGACTTGCGGTGACGACTACATCATGGTTACCAATTTCTGGGTTTGTACCGGTCAATACGCCGGTCTCGGAGTTGATGCTAAGCCATAGGGGCGCACCGCTCCCCAAGTCAAAGCTTACCAAACCATCAGGATCGTCAGCCGTCACACGATATTGATAAACCTGACCTTCCACGGCAGTCCGTATCGGATTGCTGGTAAACGTCGGCGGAGTGTCTACGCTACCCGCGGTTCCGCCAACGGTTCCGATCGTGAGGGTTAGATTCTGCTGACCCTTGAGTCCGCGCCCATCGATCACCTCGATGGTAAACGTACGGCTGTCTTCCGCTGTTGGATTGCTCCATGTCACACGGGCCGAGTCATTACTCAGTTGCGTCAGTGTAATACCACTGTGGTTACCTACAAGTTCAAATCGCATGGTATCGCCGTCGGCATCGGTCGCTCTTACCAGATACGTCCATGTTTCACCACCATTGCCCGGCAGTGGCGGCTGGCTGATGATCCGCGGTGCAGCATTGCCCGCACTCACCTGAAGCTGGATCGTCTGCGTACTACTGGCACCATAGGGATCGGTAGCCGTGATACTTGCTTCATACACTTCGCCAGGCTTGATGTTGGATGGGGGTATCCATACAAAGCGTCCGGTCCTTGGATCAATCGTTACGGATGACGCACCAGTTACCGACCATATCACTGGATCGCCATCCGGGTCGCTATAGGTTGCCTGATATACCAAAGGCGCACCCTCAATGGCTTTGAGGCCACGCGGATTGCTGGTGATCGTCGGAGCACCATTAATCAAACGGGATACCACCCGCAAATCCACCGGCCCGATGGTGACATGATGTTGCCCGTCACTCACACGGATCGTATAGCGATAGGGCTGCCCATCCGCCGGTGTCACCTGACTGCTGTTTGGCGTCCAGGTGATCAAACCGCTGTTGGCATCGATACGCATACCGACCGGTACCGTCGCATCGATATCATGTTGAGCTTGAGTAAAAGTATTGAACGGGTTTCCATTGGTATCGATGAAGGCGTAGGTCAGTGCGTCGCTGTTGGGGTCCGTCGCATCCACCTGGGCCATGAATAACTCATTGGGTGCAATTGTATTCCGAGTAGTCAACGAAGCCACCGGCGGACGCTGCACACTGGCGGGGTCGATCACCAGTAGCTTTACCGTGTGCGTATCGGTACGCCCGGTGTTATCAGTCAACGTGAGCAAAATCTCCGTGGGTCCCGCTGTGTCAGGCGTGAAGTTCAACACGGCGGAGAAAAGCCCGTCAGGGACGTTCGATGTGTTGTGGCGCGTCGGCGTGCCGAAGGAAACCAAGTTCTGGCAGACCCCCGCACCGATGAGCCTCGCGCCGGAAACCTTTCATGAATTTGAAATCCCGCCCGACTTGT
>JAAUTM010000354.1 GCA_012031455.1 Phycisphaerales bacterium | reverse complement strand
TGAACGACACTCTTCCACATGCAGTATCAATAATATCCCTTATTTCTGGCACTTAATTCATCGCGCGGTCCATTTTATTACACAGTGGATCATAAACACATTATCAATTGTTGGGGATTTATTATGATTATTGTAAATCGCAACATAAGGCCCTTGATTCTGATGAGAATCCGGTTATTCTTCTTTCGTGGTTATCAACTTTGCCCCCGGAAGGGCTCGGCTTGGCTTCGGCCAGCCGGGCCTTTTTTATTTCCTGCCAATCTCAGGTTATACCCTTAGCCCGTTAAATTAGGCAACTATTGGTATCCCATCATGTTGACCCAGTATTCAACTTCCCTTGGCAGGTTCAGGACAATCCTATTGACAGGATTATTCCTGCTTCTGCCTGCCATAAACCAGGCGCAGCCTTTGATTTTCACCACCGCTGCCGATGCCACACCCGCCACTGCCCCTGCCCTGTTTTGCCCGATACCCAACCAGCACTCCCGGGCATCACCATTCATCGTGCCCCAGCCACTGACCCCGCCCCCGGTCTCGCCCCCGCACCCGGCCACATCGACTTGGAAGCCAAAGTTGTACTCCGTGAAGGGAAATGGCTGGAACTGCTCGCCTGCACCCCCGGCAGCAAGGAGCATGAATCCATCCTCACCGTTACCGCCCGACCCAGTCACATTCATCTGGCACTCCTGATCCTCGGCATGGAGCCAGGCTCGCCCATGAAGTGGGATTGGCAAGGCGATGAATTTAAAATCACACCGCCCACAGGCCCGAAAATCGCCATCACTCTTCACTACACCGATGCCCAGGGAAAAGCTGTCGATGTCGCAGCGCATCATTGGATTCGCAACCAGAAACTCGATCAGCCCCTGACTGACAACCACTGGCTCTTCACCGGGTCACGCACAGAAATCGTGGGTGATCAAAGCATCTACCGGGCGGATGTAAACGGCTCAGCGATTTCCCTCGTGAACTTCAGCGATGACCTGCTGGCCCGTCCCACCCACTTGACTCATCAAAACGATGATGCCACCTGGGCGGCCCAAACCGATGCCATCCCACCCCTGGGCACCTCGGTCAACATCCGACTTACCCCGGTGAAAAATCCCTGATACTTTTTCGTTGCAAACGGATACCGCTGCTTTTAGATGCCGCACCTGCGGTGCGACGCTAAACATGAAATCAGCGGTGCGACGCTAAACATGAATTCAGCGGTGCGTCGCTAAACATGAATTCAGCGGTACGTTCCTAAACAACCGACTCACCGACCAACCGATCAACCGACTTCCATTCCCATGTCCTATCATTAAAAACTTTGATCGATCCACCATGCGTACCCAAACCTACACTCATCGTTCCATCATTCCCGCACCTGCTTCCGAGGTATTCCAATATCACCTGCGTGATGGGGCATTGCAGCGGCTGACTCCACCTTGGGAGAAAGTTCAATTGCTCGAACAATCCGGGGACATTCAGCACGACCGCAAGGTCACCATGCGTGTGAAAATCGGCCCGATCTGGCGCACCTGGGTCGCCCAGCACCAGAACTATGAACCAGGCCGATCCTTCACCGACGTTCAGCTTGCAGGCCCGTTCGCCCATTGGAAACATTCCCATCGTGTCAACCCTGTTTCCGATACTCAATGCGAACTGATCGATGCTGTGGAATATGCCCTGCCCGCTGGGGCTTTGGGCGAGTTGCTGGCTGGCAGCATGACCCACAAGCAGTTGCAGCGGATGTTCATCTATCGTCACCGCATCACCACCGAAGATGTCACCCGCACCCATCTGTATCACAGCGAAACTATCCCCGACCAAGCCTTGCGCTCGCACGTCCTTGTCACCGGCTCGACCGGCCTGATTGGTTCCTCACTCATCCCACTGCTCACCACCGCGGGTCACCATGTTTCACGCCTGCTACGCTCCACGACCGCCCGCACTCCCGCAACCCTCGATGGCACTCAATGGGTCAGTCTTGATAACCTTGCTTCAGACAAGGCACCTGCCGACCTGGATGCGGTGGTGCATCTGGCGGGGGAAACCATCATGGGCCGGTGGACCCCGGTGAAGAAAAGCCGCATTCGCTCCAGCCGGTGGACCTGACCCGCAAACTGTGTGAATCAATCGCCAAACTCCAGCACAAGCCCAAAGTCCTCGTGGCCGCTTCAGCCATTCGGCATCTATGGCGATCAGGCGATCGGGAAATTACGGAATCCTCAACCCATGGTGATGATTTCCTGGCTCAGATCGGACGTGATTGGGAAGCTGCCTGCCAACCTGCAGTCCAGGCTGGAATTCGAGTGGTCAACCTGCGCATCGGTGTCGTTCTGACTCCCCGTGGCGCTGCCCTGGCCGGCATGTTGCCCCCGTTCCAACTGGGGATGGGTGGCCCGATCGGTCATGGCCGGCAATATTGGAGCTGGATTACTCTCGATGATCTGCTGTACCTCATTCATCACGTCATCCATGAAGACTCGCTGCAAGGCCCGATCAATGCTGTGGCCCCTTTGCCGGTGACCAATCGTGATTTCACCAAAACCCTTGGCCGGGTGCTGCGCCGACCCACGATACTGCCCGTTCCTGCCTTCGCACTCAAACTGCTCATGGGCGATGTGGCCGACTTCGCCACTGCCAGCCAGCGTGTGGTCCCCCGGTACTTGCTGGACCACGGCTACTCGTTCGCTCATCCCGATCTGGAATCAGCCCTGCGTCACCTGCTGGGGCGACATGTTTCTACAACATGAATACACCACAGTCCCAAACAGAACATTCGCCAACACCTGGGCCCGCACCGTTGGACTTTGTGTCAGGGCAGCCATCCCCGGCTATACCACGATGGATGAACCACTGGCTTCTTGCCGCAGGGTTGTACAACCTGCTCTGGGGAGCGGCCACCATCGCCTTGCCCAATGCCACGCTGGAACTTTTAGGCATCGTTCCCACCCCCATCACCGCAGCATTCTGGCAGTGCATCGGCATGATCGTCGGGGTCTATGGTCTGGGGTATCTCATCGCCTCACGCAACCCTCTGCGCCACTGGCCCATCGTTCTCGTTGGTCTGCTTGGCAAGATCTTCGGCCCGATCGGTTTCATCCAGGCCCTCACCCAAGGGGTGCTTCCCGTGCAGATGGGCTGGACCATCCTTACCAATGACCTGCTTTGGTGGATTCCTTTTGCCCTGATCCTCAAGCGTGCCTTGCAACAAAATCGTCAACCTCTGGCCACTCAACCTGCATGATCACTTCTGTTGCGACATCATCCAGTCCCAGCCCGCACCCCATCACCATCACCCGTGAGGGATGTGATTTTGTGCTGCGTTGTGAACTCTGGCTTCCCCGACCGATCAATGAAGTGTTCCCCT
>JAAUTM010000353.1 GCA_012031455.1 Phycisphaerales bacterium | reverse complement strand
ATCATCCGGATGGTTGAAAAATTCAGCGAATTGGAACTCATCGCCAAGTACGCCAAGATGCACGGGGTCAAACCTTCGATCGGGTGCGGGTGAAACTGGCAGCTCGCGGGGCGGGCAGGTGGCAGGAATCCGGCGGAGTGCGCAGCAAGTTCGGGCTGTTTGTCAGCGAAGTCGTCGAGGCTTTGAATTTTCTGCGCAACAATGGCATGGGTGATTGCCTGAATCTTCTGCACTTCCACTTGGGCAGCCAGATCAACAACATTCACAACATCAAGGCGGCCATCATCGAACTGGTGCGGGTGTATGTGGAATTGCAGCGTATGGGTGCGGGATTGCAATACATTGATGTGGGTGGCGGGCTGGGCGTGGATTACGATGGCACCAAAACCAACGATGACAGTTCCATCAACTACACGCTGCAGGAATACGCCAACGATGTGGTGTTCCATGTCAAGGAAATCTGCGACGAGGCGAGCGTGGCTCATCCGACGATCATCAGCGAGTCCGGCCGGGCGATGGTGGCCTATCACAGTGTGCTGGTGTTCAACGTGCTGGGCTGGTCGGGCTTTGAAAGATTTGAATTGCCAGATCGACTCAGTGACGCCCAGCGGGGATGGCATGCCCGCCCCGGTGGTGAACCTGTTTGATGCTTATCAGGGCATCAACGAAAGCAACTTCACTGAATATTTCCACGATGCCCAGCTTGCCAAGGAATCGACGCTGCACCTGTTTAACCTGGGTTACTGTTCGCTGGAACACCGCAGCCTGGCTGAACGATTGTTTTACGGATTGGGTACCAAGGTGCTCAAAATAATCCGTCGGCTCAATTATCAGTCAGAAGAATTTGCAGGGCTGGATCAATTGCTTTCGGATACTTACTTTTGCAATGTTTCGATTTTTCAATCGATGCCGGATTCGTGGGCGATTGACCAGTTGTTTCCGATCATGCCGCTCCACAAACTTCAGGATGAGCCGACCTGCCGCGGGATTCTGGCGGACATCACCTGCGATTCGGATGGCAAGGTTGATCGATTTATTGGTAGACGCGAGCCTAAGGATGTGCTGGACCTGCACGAGTACGATGGCGGGGATTACCTGCTGGGGGCTTTCCTAGTAGGTGCTTATCAGGAAATTCTGGGCGATCTGCATAACCTGCTGGGCGACACCAACGCAGTGCATGTGAGGCTGGGCGAAGATGGCAAACCGATGATCGAGGAAGTGGTCGAGGGCGACACGGTGCAGGAAGTGCTCAAGTATGTGCAGTTTGATTCCGAGGACCTGATGCGCTCGATGCGCAAGCATGTGGACGTGCCCTGCGCGAAGCAAACTCACCTTGGATGAATCCCGCGTGTTGCTGCGGTTTTATGAACAGGGACTCAAAGGCTACACCTACCTTGAATAGAGTTTTGTTTTTTAGGCATTGCGCATGACTTGTGCCTTGTGGCACCGGATTATTGCTTGATGACGCCGAGCCCTTTAGGGCCGGATATCTGTGAATCTGAGGCAAATAACCTCGCTTCAGTATCACAGTAAACCTTAGGTCAACTCGGCAACCGGGCTGACATGTTCGGTATTGGTCAGAACCTGAGTCAATACATCGAGCGGATCGTCGGGGTTGAAGCGAACTTGAATGAGCCTGGCCGGGGCACCGGGCTTGAGCGTGGCAAAATTTGAAGGCAATCCCAAAGCTTGTATGCCATTGACCGTGGCCATACGCAACAGCAATTGCGGATCCGTGTGATCACGCTGGTAGAGATATCGCATCTGCTCAAGGATGCTGTGGGGCTGATTGACTTTGTCACTCGCTGGCTGACATAAAATTGAATCCGTTCCCAGGCACACATTCACCCCAGCCTGCAACATGGCTTTGTAAGGGTGTTCTCCTTGTGGCGGAAACCCAAAGTAACTGCTGGCACGCGGGCAGTAAGCCACACTGGTTTGCGCTGCATCCAGCAGCCGATGATGGGATGGATCGGTAATATTGGCGTGGGCGATGAGCCATGGTTTTTGACGCAGGGCTGGCTCAAGCCAGTCGATCGGATGCAGCCCTGAGGGGGCAAGGGTGTCATCCCACTTATTGAGTTGTTTTCGCCGATCGACAAACGGGCCTGCAAGGTCACGGGTGAAGTCGATTTCCGCAGGCGACTCGGCAAGATGTGTGCTTAGCGCGTAACCCTTGTCCAAAGCCAGCCGGGTCACTGCAAGGTACAGGGATAATCCTGCGGTGTAAGGGGCATGAGGCGAAATGCCCAGCGAAAATCCGTTCATGGAATCAGGCAGATGATTCAGGGCCTTCAAAAGTGCGATGTATCCATCCACCTGACGATGCCCCACACCGAAGCATTCAAAGTAACTCACGCCCGGCAGGCGCATCGTCGCTTCGTGACGTGCCAACACAGCATCCACCGAGCCAGCGATATCGCCCAGATAACCCACACCCTGCTCATGTGACAAGCGCAAACCCTCGGTGACCGACTCCGCGATGCATTCACTGGTTTGCCCGCCCAGGCGCAGTTCGGTGATGCGCGAAAGCCATTCAATAAAATCGCCGGTGTAAGGTTGAGGGCCCAGATGAGTCAGATCAAGATGGGCATGAGTGTTGACCAGGGCAGGCATAATCAGCCGATCAGGTAACTTCAATATGCGTGTATTTTCACCACACAGGGCACTAAGTTCTTCGAATGTCCCCACGCCCATGAGGGTGTCATCATGACTGATAGCCACAGCCACCGGCCCCGATCCGGCCACCGGACGCAATTGCAACCCTGTGGCGTCACACACGGCCCCAGCCTGGATCATGATTTTTGCGGATGGTTGATTCTGCAAGATCGTGCTTCCCTTGACGATTATCCGGGATTGCGTGCTTTGGGTGACGCTCAACCCGATTACGGGATATAATCCAATGCCTTAAACAACACCACACCCATTTGCATTTCCCATGTGATCGGTTAGTTTGTTATCTTATTGTTTGCTTACGGGTGCAAGTGCGATTTTTTCAAGGATATTGGCAATGAATACGTTCATGAAGCTGGCGGGATTGATGATGGCTGCGGTGATCTCGGTTGGTTGCGTGTCGCAGATGGACTACGACCGCACACGCACAGCCTTGCTCAAAGAAAAGGAACAGAATGCAGAGCTGCAGGTTCGGCTGGAATCCGCGCAATCGGAAATCCGCGCCTTGCGGGAAGCTCGCGGTGCGGTGAGTGATTCGGACCTGCAGGTTCGACTTGAAGCAGCACTGTCGGACAAGGATCGAATGAGCCAGAAACTGGCAGAACTGGAACAGCGTCTGCGTAACAAGTGGGTCGCAGCGAGATCATGCTGCCCGGCCCGGTGGATCAGGCCTTGCGTGATCTGGCATCG
>JAAUTM010000352.1 GCA_012031455.1 Phycisphaerales bacterium | reverse complement strand
GGCACCAAAAACGGCTACGACCTGGAAATGACCGCTGCCGTCAGCGCTGCGGTGGATGTGCCGCTCATCGCCTCCGGTGGTTGTGGTAGTCCGCAGCACATGCTCGATGTGTTTACCCAAACCCGCGCCGATGCCGCCCTGGCCGCCAGCATCTTCCACTATGGCCAGTACTCCATTCCTGAAACCAAATCATTCCTGGCAGAACATGGCGTGGCGGTACGGTTAGCGTGATTGAAATCCGTGCTTCAATCAGCGCGTTGATTCTTCTCACGGTGCCTGATACTTCCACATCCCATAGCAGCCGGTGATGAACCATGGCTGGCGGGTGGTCGGATGCACACGCACCCAGAACGATTCACGTCCGCCATCCCGCTCCGCTCCGGTCAAAGGTTTTTGCAGAGTGGAGCACCTCCCAGGTTTTGCCAGCATCCATCGACCTGCTCACCGAAACGCTCGAACTGTACTGGTCCTTGTTCTGGGCCACGTAAACAATGTCCGGGTTGACCGGTCCAGGGCCACGCTGCGGATGCGCCAGCTTTGATGCTGATCCTTGGGCACAGCTAATGTGCTCAACTTGCCTGTGCGGCGTTCCCAAATCGCAAGTCCCTTTTCACGTTGTGCGATGTAAAGCCGATCACGCCCAGCATCGTAAGCCAGATCATACACCTCGGCATTCACCACCACTGACCACTTCGCACCTGCATCCGTTGACTGGAATATCGCAGGGGTTTTCCCATCAGGCAACATTCCTGCGGCAAACAAGGCGTAGGGCTTGGCGGAGGCGGTGAGTACCCCGGTGATTTGCTTCATGAGTGTCCATGTCTTGCCGCCATCGGTGGTGCGATAGGGTCCGGCAAACGCAACCTTGGGGTTCAAAGGATCGCCCATGGCCACGTACAACCGCGCGGAGTTTTGCTGTCGGCTGCAGGATTAAGGGAGTAAAGGGCGTTCTCCACCGGTTTCCAGGTTTTCCCACCATCGTGGCTCACGGTGAGCTGACGTGTCCCGCCCCAAGAAGTGGATGCCCCAGCCACCAGCGTCATGGGATTGATGGCATATCCCCCGTAGCTGTGCCCGCCCCAGCCATTGCCGCTGACGTTGGTATAGGTCCAGGTATACCCGCCATCGTGAGTCACCGCCCCGTTGTAATCCTGACTGGAAGCAAACACCGTATCAGGGTGATGCGGATTGAAGTTGAATGACCCGCCCACCAGCACCGCATTCTGCCCTGAAGCCGACCAGTGATAGGTGGCCCCACCATCGGTCGAACGAGTGGGCCAGTCGCCACCGTTGTTGACGAGGGTGTCTGCTTTGAGCGGGTGCCAGGCCGGGTGTCCCCAGCGCTGGTTACGTGGCAAAAAGGCCAAGGTGGAATCAATAACGGACTCGTGCCAGGTTTTGCCACCATCGCGGGAGTAGTACCAGCTTTCATCGTAACCGCTCAGATGATCCCGCCACATCACCAGGTTGTTGGCATTGACCGGGCTGACCTTGACATGCCGAAGGGCATAGCCTTGGCGTTTGAGATCCTCACCCCCGATCAGTTTCCATGTTTTGCAGCGATCCGGGCTGTAATAAACCGCATCAGGCGAGGTCATCCACACCCCATCGGGCTCAGCTTTGCTCACATCCAGTCCGGTGGCATCGCCTTCCCATGTTTTATAAAACGAAGCAGCACCATCGTCGCTTCGCCACACCCCTTGCTTATTGGCAACATACACCACACCACGCAGGTTGGGGTGTACCTTGACAATACCCCCTGCCACCTGTGCCGAATCAGGAAGCTGCGTCCAGCTTTCCCCGCCATCGGTGGATTTGTACATCGCTGGCAGACTCTCCACCGTGCCGAACATGGCTTTGTCTTGTGCTATGCGCGACCAGTAAACATCCGTGGTCATACTGCGCTTGCTATCAAAAGTGCTGGGATCAAAAGCCAACTGTTCACGCCGGTCACCACTGCCGCTCAATTCAGGGGCAGTACGTTACGCCAGCTCGCAGCCTGATCGGTGCTGAGCCAGACCCCATGCTGCGCATAGGCAGCGGAATTGGCGCCGATGGATAAAACCCGCCGGGGGTTATGCGGGTCGATGGCCATGCCACTTGTCCCGCGTGGGAAATAACCGACGTTGCAGGGTTCCCAATTAATGCCTCCATCCAGCGACCGAAAAAGCCCGCCGACATCGGTGCCAAAAAGCACAAAGTTGCCATCCATCGCATCGATGGCAATGGCTCGCACCATCTGCGCCCCCTCTCCGCCAAGGGTGACCCCCTTGCTTCTAATCTCCTTGCTGATCCAGGGAATTGGCTCCCACTGGCCGAACGCTTGCGAAGCCAGAAATGTCATCGCCATAAGGGTGACCAAGATCAAAATGAAAGTGGATCGCACATGCATTGATACAGCTCCAATATTATGACATTAGAGGCCTCTGAAAAATCCCTTTCCCCGTGGGAGAGGGTGGCCGAGTCTGCGAGGGCGGGTGAGGTGGATTCAAGTATTCTAGTAATAAACGCATATAACCCCGGTAAAATGCGAAATATACCACTCAGTCCACACACTGTTCACTCATCACACCACTTACGAACACGCTCAATGCAAGTATCCAGGTCATCGCGTACCTGATACACCCAGAACCGCATGACATCCCAGCCTAGTTCCATAAGGCGCTGGTTCCTGATCTGATCTCTTCGACACAACTCGCCGTCCCAGTTGCGATGGTATCTTTCACCATCGATCTCGATATTGAGACGCCTCTCACCAAAGACTAAACGCAAAATCCAGAATATATTTTTCTACATTGTACTGCGGTCTCAAACGAACACCTTTCGCATACGCAACACGGTAAAACAGGCGTTCCCACTCCGAGACGAGTTCCGGCCGCGCGACAGCAGGATATTGGGGACCTGAGTCCGTGTGTGTCTCCGGTTGAGAGGAATTGGTGCCGCTATGGATCCGATCGACGTAGGAGACAAACCGAGCCAAGTAATCCACACTTGAGTTCCGTGCCGCTACCTGATCGCCCACGACAATCAAGGCGGCTCGTGCCCGGGTGATCGCTACGTTGAACAGATTGGGGTATGTTTTGAGGAACCAGATCGCGCCGCGTGGTGTATTACCGCTAATCGCCGGGGAGAACAAGATTACATCTCGCTCATCCCCTTGGAAGCTATGTACCGCATCGGAGAGGAAGTCAGCATCTGCGAGGCCGGTCAGCAGTCGATCCTTCTGGAAAACCAAGTCCTTAATCCGGTTTGCCTGTGCCCTGAATGGGCTGACTACACCAATACTGCCACGATAGCCCTGGCTGACAAGGCGCTCGATCTCGGCGACGACCTCCGTGCTTCTTCCTCGTTAACGGCTCCCCTGT
>JAAUTM010000351.1 GCA_012031455.1 Phycisphaerales bacterium | reverse complement strand
AAATAATAAGATCGTAATGTATTATGTATTTTACCACCCCTATTCCCGGGGTCAATATTTCTAGTTTATTTTCTTGCAATATTCCGCATTGAAGGTTCTATGTACACAAACTGCAAAAGCTATCCGTTTATTTGCCCAACTTGTAAAACGGGAGCGCCACCACTTCGCCCGCTACCTTCTCCGAGCCAAGGTCCACTTCCACCTTTGTCCCAATGGCTGCCATTGCCGCAGGCACATACGCCATGGCGATCGGGTAACCCAGCGTCGGGGAAAGGCAACCGCTGGTCACCAGTCCCGCCTCTGTGCCGCTAACCAGCACTTTCATACCCTGTCGTGGGGTACGCTTGCCCTCAAGTTTCAAGCCCACACGTTTGTTCACCGGGCCTTGCGCTGCAATCTGCTTGATCGCATCCTGCCCGATGAACTTCTCCCCATTTTCGTCTGTGTCCTTGTCCAGCGTCACGGCCCAGCCCAGACCGGCGCTGATGGGGTCAATGTTCTCATCCAGTTCATGCCCGTAGAGCGGCATACCCGCTTCCATCCGCAACGTATCCCGTGCCCCCAGCCCCACCGGCTTCATCACAGCCGAACCCTCTTCCCCGGCTTTCGGGTTCTTCACCAAAAGCTTGATCGCCATCGTGGCGGTCGAGGCAGGCAGGATCAGCTCAATCCCGTCCTCACCGGTGTACCCCGTTCGACTGATGATCATTTTCAGAATCACGCAGGTTCTTGATGCAGAAGGCATATTTTTTCAATGTGGGCACTTCCTTGGAAAACTTGCCCACCATCTCCATCACCTTGGGGCCTTGCAACGCCACCATGGCTGTCGATTCGGTTTGATCCTCAATCTTCACCAACAATTCGCCGGTGATCGCCTTGAAATGCTCAATAATTTTGCTTCGGTTGGAGGCATTGACCACCAGCAGCCAGTGGTCATCGAACCGATACACGATCACATCATCTTTCACCCCGCCCTGCTCATTGCAGACCAGAGCATACCGGCAGGTCAGTACCGCCATGTCGGATATTCGACGGGTCAGCGCCCGTTCCAGAAACCGCCTGGCGTGACGACCGCTGATTTTCAGCCGGCCCATGTGTGATACATCAAACAGTCCCCCCGAAGCACGCACCTGTTTGTGCTCCTCCAGAATCGACCCGTACATGATGGGCATTTCCCACCCGGCAAAATCTACAAACCGGGCGTTATGCTCAGCGTGAAACGAATGAAAAGACGTTTTCAGCAAGTGTGTTTCCTTTGCGAATGTTGGAAAGCGGAAAGTGTAGCAGAGTCATCGAACCTGCAAAACGCAGCGAATCATCGGCGTGTGCTATCCCCCTGTGCCCACAGGCTGGAATCAATCCGCAGCTGCACCCGCTGCAGCGTGCACCTTCGGCAGCCAGCCACCAGTTGCCTTTGCAATCCGCTCCGTAAAAGCTGATCCAGTTCGTATAACGTGGCACTGCTCTCCACACCAACCTTGACGTACCCGCGGACAAACTTTCCAATCGGGTGCGTGCCACGATACTGGCAGGTACCAGCGATTCCCACAGGTCTGTCAATTCCGCCAGTTGCTGATGCGGGCGTGCCACCTCACGTTTGAATTGATCCTTGAGGAACGAAAGTGACAAATCAGGTTCCTTGCCCACCCGCCAGGTGCGCAGCCGTTTGAGTCGCTGGTTGGCCGCTGATTGATGCATGTCATTATGTTAGTCGTTTACATCCCGCATGGGTCAGAGTTTTCTACAATAGGATCATGAAATGGATTCTTTTAGGTTATCGAGGATGCGGGAAAACCACCGTGGGCCGATTGCTGGCTCAGTCCCTGCAAATCCCTTTTTATGATGTGGATGAACAGAACATCGCCCGCTTCGCAGGCCAGCCCATCGCCGACATCTGGAAGCAGCATGGCGAGCCAGCCTACCGTGCCGTGGAAGTGCAGGTCACCAGCGAACTGTGCCAGCTTCAGGATGCGGTGCTGAGTCTGGGTGGCGGAACCCTCATGCAAGCCGGTGCCCGTCAGGCGGTGGAATCTGCCACCGATGCCAAACGCTTTTACCTCTGTGGTCCCGCCGCTCTGCTTTATCAGCGAATTTATGCCGACCCTGCTTCAGCTCACACCCGGCCAGCGCTCACACCCATGGGCGGTGGCGTGGAAGAAATCATCACCGTATTGGCACAGCGTGACCCGGTGTACCGCGCGGTGGCAGATCATGTCATAGAAATAATGGACTTATCCCCTTTTCAGATCGCGGAGATGATTCAAAAATTGGGCGGCAAACAACCCTGAAATTAGCGCATAAAAAACCGGACGAGGGGCACAATAGAGGAATGAATGATGGCTTGAATGAATACTTGCTCTCGTCCGGCAGCCGACACCGAGATATCCAACCTTCACGTTGCCTGACACCTCCTTTCAATGATCCGTTCTGTCACCTATATCTTGGCAACCAATTCGGGCTAAGTCAAGTATTTTGGCGGGGACATCACAGAATTTTTAACCTTGCCCGCAGATCGATTCGGCCTACCTGGGCACACCAAACAACATCAGATCCACGACCGGGGGTCGTTTTGCGCGAATCAGGCACATGCGGTACGATGTACCGACTATGCACGAAACGCCCGAACCAACATCCAGCTCATCACCCACCCCGCCTGCAAATGCCCCCTCACAGCCCATTGTCGGGGGTGACCCGGTGGCCGACCGTCGCGTCAAACTTCAGCGAATGCGCAGCGAACTTGGCATCGACCCTTTCGGGGTCGCGTCGATGGTTTATCCTCCTTCGATCAGGCACGCAATCACTTCGACGCCGCAGCCGACGCTGCTTACAAAGCCCTTGGCAAGGAAGCAACGCCCGACAATGACACCCGCCCGGAAGCACTGGTATCAGGGCGTATCGTACTGCACCGTGACATCGGCAAGCTGGTGTTCATGACTCTGCGCGATCACACCGGCGATCTGCAAATCGCAGTCTCCAAAAACAGTGTCGATGAAGCAAATTTCAAGCTCGCCAAACTGGTGGATCTTGGCGACATCGTCACTGCGGCCGGTCGGCTGGGCAGCACCAAAACCGGGGAAATCACCCTGTGGGTTCAGCCTGTGTCTGAACATTATCCATCATCCATTATCCATCATCCATCTTCCCCCTTTCCTCGCCTCCAAAGCTATGGTCCCGCCACCTGAAAAATGGCACGGCCTATCCGACCCGGAACTCCGCTATCGCCAGCGTTCGTCGACTTGTGGACCAATCCGCAGGTGATGCGCACCATGAAATTGCGTATCCGCATTGTTGAGGAAATCCGCAAATACCTCACCAGCCATGGGTTCCTCGAAGTCGAAACCCCGATGCTCCAGCCCATCCATGGCGGAGCCGC